>NZ_JCACKG010000262.1:0-46144 GCF_059505265.1 Myxacorys chilensis
AGAAGGGGACAGCCCTTCAACCTGCCAATGAACGATCTACAACTGTAGTAATTATTCAGTAGACAAATCCGCGATCGCTTGAGCTTTCAAAGAATTGCACCATTCGCTCTTAGTTCGCATCTCGCTTGTCAAGATTCAAATGCGCCTACCGAGTTCACCCACGCAAATCGAGTTTTGTGTTTCCCTAACTCGATTCGCTCAATCCCACATCGAGTTCACGCAAAATTTTCCTTGATACAGCATCGCGTTATCAAGTTTTGCGATCGCGCTTCTCAATACAGCAAACCGTTATCGAGTTTGCAACATTGCTTCCTTGATACAGCATTCCGATCCTTGATGACAAGCCTGTGCAGAGCTTACAGGGCGACGTTCCTTTGTATACGAAATCCCTATTCCGTCAACACCTCTTCTAGTTTGTTTTGCTCCCACAACGATCGATATAATCCTGGTTCTGCCAATAACTCGCTATGAGTTCCGATTTGCACAATTCGACCTTGATCCATCACAAAAATTCGATCGGTCATTGCCGCTGCCGAAAGCTGATGGGAAATAAACACAACCGTTTTCCGCATCGTTCCTTCTGACAAATTCCTAAGGATTTGCGTAGCGGTCTGATTGTCAACACTCGACAGAGCATCATCCAAAATCAAAATCGGACTGTCAACGAGCAAAGCTCTCGCCAATGCCGTTCGTTGGCGCTGTCCGCCCGAAAGCGTAATGCCACGCTCTCCCACAATCGTGTCATAGTGGTGCGGAAAGTTCAAAATCTCGCTGTGAATTTGAGCCGTCTTTGCCGCATATTCAACATCACTTTGATCCGCAAACGGTTTACCGTAGCGGATATTATTTTGAATAGTGGTGCTAAACAGAAAACTTTCTTGAGGAACATAAGCGATCGCGCCTCTCAAATCTTCTAATCGCAGTTGGGTAATGTCAGAGCCGTCCACAAACAGTTCACCCGGAGCGATATCTAATAATCGGGGTAATGCATTCGCCAACGTCGATTTTCCTGATCCAATCGGGCCGACGATCGCAATTGTTTCTCCGGGCAAAATCGTAAAATTGAGATGATCTAACGCTGGTGTCTCCGCTTTCGGATATCGGAATGTTAAATCTTGAGCGGTCAGCTTTCCCTTCACCTGGTCGATCGCTAACGGAATTGCATTCGGAGCGTTCTGAATCTCAGGGTCAACACTCAAAATCGCCTCAATTCGGTCAATACTGACTTCGCCTCGTTGATACGCTGTAATTGTAAATCCAAGCAACGCTGTCGGAAACGCTAGACGCTCCACAAAAATCAATAGCGCGATGAAACTTCCAACCGTAATTTCGCCCCGTGCGATCGCGCCCCCACCAAACCACAGCAAAATCAACGCACTGCCGTAGCCCATTGCTGTCAAGATTGGAAACAACAGATTGCGAGTCAGCGCTAATCTGAGATTTGCCTTCAGCAGTCCGCGATTGACTTCTCCAAACGCTCGCCTTTCATTCTCCTCCTGAGCGTAAATCTTAATCAGCGCCATCCCACTCATGTCTTCTTGAATCAATTCACTCAATCCTGAAAGCTCTTCTTGCACATTCAACTGCTGCGATCGCAGACGATGACTAAAAAGATTCACCAGAATCAACATGAACGGGTACACCGAAAGCGACAAAAGACTGAGCTTTGCATCAATTAAGAACATGGCAGGCAAAGTCAGAGCATAGGCAAAAAAAGTATTTGCCAAACTCAAAACGGCAAAGCCAACCAACCGCCGAATATTTTCTACATCGCTCGTGGCACGGCTAATCAAGTCTCCCACCGCATTTGCTGCAAAATAAGCGGGTTCCTGCCTCAGCAAATGATTAAAAATCTTTTGTTTGAGATCAAACTCAACCTGACGTCCAACCCCAAACAACAGTACGCGAGATGCCATACGAACAACCCACATCACCGTCGCTAATACCAGAATCAAGACGACATAAGACAGAATTTGATCAAAGCGGAAGGTAATGCCTAATGTATCGATCGCGCTTTTAATCTGTAGCGGAATATAAATGCCGATCCCGTTAACAATTAAAAGTGCAACAATACCTGCGGTAGTTGACCGCCAATGGGGACGAAGGTAGCTCCCTAGTTTTCTCAGTCGTGATGATCGCACCATAGTCAGCCGTCAGTCATGGATCGGAAACCTTCTCATCGTAACGCTAATCCTCAAAACACTAATCCTCAAGGCGCGATCGCGACGAGAAGATGGGCTTCGTCGCGATCGCGCTTTAGAAGAGAATCTGTGTTTGGAGAATCTAGAGTCGATTCGAGCGGCTCTAAAGTGCCCTCACTGGTCGAATCCATCCCCTCAAGAAGTAATAGATTGAGGTAAGGTACTCGTTAATGACTGTAGAACTCAATTCAAGGGCGTCCACACTCGGCAAAATATCTGACAACTGGATGTTTCGCTCTACTAAATCTCGTCCTTGAACCCGATTTCGGAGTGCCTCTCCACCAGGAATTGTGTAGAAGTCTGTCGGTCGAGGCAGCACAGAGAATGTTCCCCCCCGTTGATTCGCAAACTCTTGTCTAAACGTTAGCGCCGCACGCGGCATCTCGATCGCAGTCGTAACCAGTGTAATCTGTCCGTCGTAATTAATATTATTGCGCTGAAGCAGATTCTGCACATTCACCGCGCTGTCGTGAACCGTTGGGCTGTTCGCGTCTTCCAAAATGTTGGTAACACCCTGCGCTCTCAAAAAGCTTGCCGCATCTCTCGCTTCAGAAATACTTTCTTGGCTTTCGCCAGCTTTGACATTACGCCCCGGTCGAGATCCACCACTGACCACCACACGACCGCCTTGCTGCCGCGCCAACTGTGCAGCATAAATCAACCGATTTCCGTGCTCGGTTAGCTGAATTGGCTGGTTACTGAGCAAATTATATGCACTTTCTGAGATGGGCGCAGGCGGCGGGAACAGCCCACGAACTGTATCTCTTACACCCGTTGTGCCAGGTATGCCTAGTTGTCTGGGTCGAAGCTGCAATCGCGTTGTATCTTGCGCTAACACCACAATCACACGTTCCGCTCCGCCGAGTGCCGCCTCTGGAACCAACTGGATATCTTGAATTGCTTCTGCTTCTGCGCGTTGCGCTAAGAAATACGACACCGCAGGCAAGCTCAAAATCAGCAGAATCGGAATGGCGACCCGAAGCAAAATGACTCCGGTAGACGACAAAGCCTTGCCGCGAATCAAATCTGAAAGGGCAATAAGCAGTAAAATCAGCAGCAATCCCAGGGGCGTAAACGGAACTGAAATTACGCGCCAAATATCTCCAGCAACTCCTTGAGCCGGTGACCCTTGGAAAAACGTGTATACGGCAACTCCAAGTAACAGGAAAAGCACCAGTCCGCCGAGAAATACTCTGGGAAGCAACCGCAGCAAGACATACCAGGCAAAGATTCCAACTACCACCCACAATAGAACCTGGGTTAGCAGCACGAATACATCGGTTACTAATAAAACCATGCTGTAATTCCTTGCGTTGCGGTAAACATCCTCACATCCCGTGCAATTTTAACCATCTATAACCTACAGCCAGCAATTTACTTTAATTAAGACAACTCAATTTAAGACAACTAGAACAGACTCTAATTTGATTTACCGGATAGAGGCGCAAATTAGCAACATAAAGGGCTTTCAAGACTAGGATTGTACCGAAGATTGCTGATACATACGCTCTTTTTTTGCAATAAACGTTTATTTTTTTTGAAACTAGATTTCAGAACGCAAAATTTTAGGTAAATCCTTTCTTCCGTTGCATTTAAAATGACTGAGAATTCAGGCAGAATACAAAACTGTGATACTCAGTCAGAACATCATGTTCTGGAGCACGATTCGCCCAAAGCGCAACTTTAGAAGAAACCGTACATCAGGAGATAAATGGATGGAAGTTATTTTGGCAGGGATTGCGTTCACAGTCATCTTCTTTCTGTTGGGCCGCGATCTATTGCAAGGGGGAAAGAAGAAATAAGAGGTTGCCTGAAATAGACATTGTTAAATGAGCATTGATTCCTGACTGTCGTAGCCAAGGATGAAAGGGAAATAGAAGTAGTGTTGGGGGAATAGCGACGTGCAATCAGAAAAATTAACCGTTTTAGTGACTGGAGGAGCCGGATACATCGGCTCTCATGCCGTATTAGCGTTGCAGCAAGCTGGCTTTGAAGTTGTTGTGCTTGACAATTTGGTGTATGGACACCGCGACATTGTAGAGAATGTTTTGAAGGTTGAGCTAGTTGAAGGGGATACCAGCGATCGCGCCCTGCTCGACAGCTTATTTGCCTCGCGATCGTTCGCAGCCGTTATGCACTTTGCCGCCTACGCTTATGTTGGTGAGTCTGTCACGGCTCCTGATAAGTACTACCGCAACAATGTGATTGGAACGCTCACCCTCCTAGAAGCAATGGTGGCAGCGTCCATCAAAACCTTTGTGTTCTCCTCGACCTGCGCAACTTACGGCGTTCCCAATCAAGTTCCGATTCCGGAAGACCATCCCCAAAACCCGATCAATCCCTACGGCGCAACAAAACTGATGGTGGAACGGATTTTGGCAGATTTTGATCCCGCTTATAGTTTCAAGTCTGTTAGCTTTCGGTACTTCAATGCCGCAGGCGCTGACCCAGAAGGCAGACTGGGAGAAGACCACAATCCAGAAACTCATCTAATTCCGTTGGTGTTGTTAACGGCATTGGGTCAGCAAGATGCAATCTCAATTTTCGGTACAGACTACCCAACACCTGATGGCACCTGCGTTCGAGACTACATCCATGTAACAGACTTGGCCCAAGCGCACGTCCTTGGTCTGAAGTATTTGCTTAACGGAGGCGATTCTCAAACATTTAATCTAGGAAATGGTAACGGCTTTTCAGTCCGCGAAGTGATTGACACAGCGCGTCAAGTCACCGGGAAGCCGATTCCTGCTGTAGAGCGCGATCGTCGTCCTGGTGATCCTCCGGCTCTAGTTGGCAGTGCCGAAAAAGCTCAGACTGTTTTGGGATGGTCTCCTCAGTATGCCGATTTGACTCATATTCTGACGCACGCTTGGCAGTGGCATCAGAAACGGCATCAATAATTCAACGACACAATATAGTGCCATTTGACTTTGGAGATCCCAAGTTTAAAACCTCAAGGTCAAATGGCATTAGGCTTAATTTCTCTATGCTGAATTTCTCTACGAACTAGCTCTCGAAAGCGTTGGTCGCTCCGCAAAGGTTGCAAGGCTGCGTCAGTGCTTGCGACGTGGCGGTAGACCGAGGGAGAGATTTGAATTGCCCGCTTTACACTCTCTAATGCTTCTTCTAGCTTGTCTTGCCGCACAAAACAGCAGGCTCTTCCATACCATGTGCTAGGACTTCGCGAATTGATCTTGAGCGAGTTTTCAAAGCTGGCAGAGGCTTCGGAGCAGCGGTTTAGCCTCGTTAACATCACGCCTCGATACGTCCAAATGTAGTCGGAATTTGGCTTGATTGTGAGCGCTCGATCGATATCTGTCAGAGCAGCAGCATAGTTATGGAGGCAAGACAGCGCGATCGCACGGTTATACCAAGCTTTGTAACTGTCGGGCTTAAGTGATAGTACCTGATCAAAGCTGACGATCGCGGCGGGGTAGCGTCCTAACCTTAACAGCGTCTTGCCCTGGTTTTGCCAGCCTCGATAATCGTCGGGATCGAGCTTGAGCGATTGGTTGAAACTCGTGAGCGCGTCTTCGTATTGACACAGCATCCCGAGCGAAATGCCGCGCCCCTGCCAAGCTAAACTGCTTCGGGGACAGAGGGCGATCACCCGCTCAAACGTGACGATCGCCTCCTCATACCGTCCTAGTTTTTCTAGCCCATAGCCGTGACACAGAAGCGCATCTGGATGATCGGGATTGGCGTCTAGGGCCTGCTCGCACTTAGCATAGTGTCTGCCATAGCTACTGAGCAGCGATAGCGATCGCCCTCCACCTTTGTAGCGAGCTTGAATATCATCCCAGGGAACCATAGTCGTAGGCAGCGCTTAGGTCTCCCGTGGCGCTCGGAAGGACAGGAGCGAGAGAAACCGCTGATCGCGCCGCAGAGGTTCAAAGTCACCATTGTTCTGCGCAATTTCTTGATATTCTTCGGGGCTAAGTTCAATCGCTTTCTGCAAATGCTCGAAGGCAAGGTCTAGATCACCCTGCACGGCATAGCAGCAGGCTTTGTTGTACCATATGGTCGCCGCTTCAGGTCTTAAAGCTAGGGCACGATCATAACTTTCTAACGCCTCCTCAATGCGCCCTAAGTGATAGAGCGCGTTGCCACGATTCGTCCAAGATTCTTCAAAGTCAGGTTTGAATTCTAGGGCTTTGTCGTAACTAGCGACAACTTTCTCAAGCTGACCGAGTTTTCGGAGGGCAAGTCCCCGGCTATACCATGCCCAATAGTAATCGGGCTTAAACTCGATCGCTCGGTCGTAGCTATTTATCGCTTCTTCGTAGCGCTCTAAATTTCGCAACGAAATGCCCCGGTTGTACCATGCCCAGTGGTAGCTGGCACGAAACCGAATCGCTTGGTCGTAGCTGGCAACTGCTTCTTCGTAACGGTTAAGTTCGTCTAATGCGTTGCCTCGGTTGTTCCATGCTTCAGGAAAGCCGGGCTGGTATTCCAAAGCTTGGTCATAGCTTGCGATCGCATCTTGAAAACGACCTAAATGGTAAAGCGAATTGCCTCGGTTGTACCAAGCATCCGGGTAATCGGGCTTTAGATTAAGAGCAGCTTCATAACTGAGAATTGCAGTTGTGTAAGCTTTCGTCTTATTGAGATACAGTCCTTTTTGAAAGAAAAAGGTTGTTTCCACGTCTTGAACTTGGCTCATCGCCTGATTTGTCATCGCCTAGAGTGTCCTTGTTAAGGTTCCCAGTATGATGCACCAGCCAACAGACGTTGATAGGAAACTTTATAAGATTACATAAAGGAAAAGGGCTAAAGCTTGTAAGGGTTGAACCTACGTTTTAATCCCATTCAACTTTATTTAATTTTAGGAGACAGGAATTACAGAGAAGGAATTTCTTGAGTTTGGGCTTCGATGTCTAAGCTCATTGTTTTGTCTTTAATTCTGAGCATGCAGAGCCTTAAAATCGTACCTTCTAGCGTGAAATAGGGCTGAGATACAACTTTCTCCATTTTCTGCATCATTGCGATCGTAAAGGGAAGAGTTAAGCCTTGATTAGGAGTGCAACAAAATGTTTCTAATAAAATGGGTTGAGTGTCTGTACGAACGCACATCACAGCCGAAAAACTAACAGAGCGAACCTGCTGAGATTCGTGGAGTTTTGCTCCTCCCGAAAAGCGCATCTTGTTCTCACTTGGCAGCCGGATTGAAAAGGGCGGACACAGTTCAACAGTAACAAATTTCTTATTGACCTCTAACTGAAAATGAGGAATTTTCTCTAAAACGTATTTTGAGTTAATAGCTTGAATTAAGTCTGTTTCAGATAAAACTAAATGAGTTCGAGTGTTAACAGGTTCGTTTAATCGAATTTGCCCTAATAACACGCTGATTGGGTCAATCGAGACTTGATCTGACTCGACCTCTAATTCTTGAATATGGATGCCTTCTGTAGTTAAGTCTTTGCCTTTTATAGATACTGAATCTGCCTGTCCTTGAAACGCTTGAATCAGGTTTGTTCTTACAGCTACACCGATCCGCTTCACGCTATCTAATTGTTGAAGGATTGCTTGCCTAATCACTTCAGCAATGGCTTGCTCTTCGAGTTGTGGTTTGTCTGACATGACACCAATGAATTTTAACGATTTGATTAAAGATTTGAAAATATAAATTTATGAGTATGGCTGTTAACAATGTGACTTAATTTAGATGGAAGCTGCCTCTACACTTTGAGAGATTGAGATTCTTTGAGAGATTTCGAGCGACTAGATAACTCATATCTCTACTAACTTCATTAGTCTCTGCCAACTTCTCTACCAATTTGGAGAAGAAGTCCTGACTGCAATGAAATACATTGTTTGGAACCTATATTGATCTCTGGGAGTTTATCCGCATACTCCCAAAGCATCGTTGCACTTTCTAACGCAAAGATTCGTATGAGCTATCCTCAAGCCCCCTGGACACTCAAAGGTTTCGCCTATCAAACGGTGCATATTATTGATATTGCCACGGCATCTCCCTATGTTCCGATCGGGGTAGAAATCGTTTCAGTTCTGCCCGGGAAGACAATGGGTGGAGTTTATCTTTCTCAATACAAAACTGGCTCAACATTGCTCTACAGCGAACTGATTGTAATTGCCGCGATCGTATGTCGGGGCGGTAAGCTCGGAGCATGGGTTTCTCATATTTATGTTGATCAAGCTAACTCCATTCAAGGCGGACGTGAAATTTGGAAGCTGCCGAAAGAGATGGCGGAGTTTGACTGGCAGGGAAATGAGCAGCGCGTTCTTGTCAAAGGCGAGCCTTCGGAGCTAGGAGGAGCAGATCGCGTTCTTTGCCGTTTCGCTGATAATGGGCGGTTAAACTTGTGGCGTCAGAGTGGACAGGTTCTTACCTATAGCCAGCTAGAGTCTGACCTATTTTTATTTGAAGCGTCTGCGGCTGGCAATCTTGCGATCGTCAATTCTCGCTTGGACATGCCAAGTTCTAGTCCGTTTGCTCATCTCATCGATTCGCCGCCTTTGTTAACGGTCAAAGCGGAAGAATTAGAGGCAACTATAAAAGCGCCTAGTGTCGTTGGGCCTGGTACGCGAATTCTGGCAACCCGTTGATCTTGCCCAGCCAGCATTTTAGGATCTAACCCATCAGAAGAATTTAGCGCCTGATTATAATAGCGATCACATGAACGCAAGGAAGTATAGTAACGTTGGTTACAATAAGCCTGCCTAGGCGTTTGCTGAAAGGGCAGCAATAATGCAGACTTACGGCGTGGGACGATAGGGGTTGTCATTACCTTACTTAGGTGTCATTACCTTATTAGTCTGACGGCAAGATTCTGCTGACTGTGCTTTGTGCTCTAGCTTGCAGCAGTGTCCGTAAGGGTAGCTATGCGGGCTATCTCAGCAATTAGTAGACGAATCTCAGCGATCGCAAGGTAAGCTATCGGGTTGTAGGGCTTGCACTATTTAGTGTGATCTCACCTAAATTGCTTTCAGGGTGTAGACAAATACTGGCTGTTAAACCAACTGACCTATGTGGGAGAATTCTTGGCAAGAAAGCGATTCCCTCGACGAACTGGAGTCGCGTACGGCGTGGAGCGAAGCTTGTGCGGCACTCGTCAGCGATTTGCCTGATGATGTGGATGAGCTAGATCCACTAGTATTTCGAGGGTTTCGAGGGCGGAGGCGCAAAGCGGCAGCCGTTTTAGTCATGATTTGGGGCAGTACGATCGCGCTGCATCTCATTACATGGGGCTACTGGATTGTGTTGGGCTTGACAACCGTGATGGGAATTCATGCCGTTCGACTGCTGTTTGCTCGTCCGTCGGATCTTCCAGCGCCCTTGGTTGGGGATGATGACTGCCCAATGGTGTCGCTAATGGTTTCTGCTAAGAATGAAGAAGCGGTTGTTGGTAAGCTCGTTAAGATGATGTGCAGTTTAGATTACCCCAGCGATCGCTACGAGCTATGGGTGATCAACGACAATAGCACTGACAAAACGGCAGCTTTGTTAGATCGCTTAGCCCAGGAGTATGCTCAGTTGAGAGTCTTCCATCGTCCTGCCAATGCGGTTGGCGGCAAATCTGGCGCGCTCAATCAAGTTCTGCCGCTAACTCAAGGCGAAATCATTGTTGTCTTTGATGCAGATGCTCAAGTTGAACCAGACTTTCTGCGACGAGTTTTACCTGTTTTCACACGCGAGCAAGTGGGCGCGGTGCAAGTCCGAAAAGCTATTATTCAAGCGGAGCCAAAGTTTCACTCCAAGGACACAAACAACTTTTGGGTTCGTGGGCAAATGGCAGAAATGGCGCTCGATGCCTTTATCCATCAGCAACGCTCTGCGATCGGCGGCTTAAGCGAACTTCGAGGCAACGGTCAGTTTGTCCGGCGCAAAGCACTGCAAGCCTGCGGTGGGTGGAATGAAGAGACGATCACGGACGATTTAGATCTAACCTTCCGGTTGCACCTCAATCGGTGGGATATCGAGGTTGTGACCATGCCGCCTGTCTATGAAGAAGGGGTGACAACGGCGTTAGCGCTCTGGCATCAGCGGAATCGATGGGCAGAAGGCGGGTATCAGCGATATTTAGATTACTGGCGGCTCATTCTCAAAAACCGAATGGGAACTCGCAAATCGATTGATTTGTTTATGTTCTGGCTGATTCAGTATGCTGCGCCAACGGCGGCGCTGCCTGATTTTCTAATGGCGATCGCAAAGCATCGATTAATGTTGACTAGCCCAATCTCAGCGTTGGGTATCCTGCTGTTCTTGTTTAGCGCGGTAGGCGGATTGCGGCGGGTTCAACTGTTAGATCAAGAGGCTGCTAAAAGACGTGCTTCTCTCGGAGGACTCGATTTTTCGCGGTTTGTAGCGCTGCTGCAAGCACTGCGGGGAACTATCTACATGATGCATTGGCTAGCGATCGTTGCCAGTGCTACAGTTCGCATGTCAATTCGTCCTAAACGGTTGAAGTGGGTGAAGACAGTTCACAGGGGAGACTCATAATTGGCATCGGATTTGGTAGCGGATGTATCGGATGAAGTTAGAACTATCAGTGCATTCGTTGCGCGCGAATGCTTCTTCTGAACGTACCTCTAGATAGGCCGCTACAGATGCTTCTTAGAAATCTACTGTCCTAGAGATCTACTCTCAGTTGCTAAGCAGTCTCAAATTCACGCTTTAAGCTGAACTTAGCGTCCTAACCATTCTGTTACCAGTTCGGGCTGAGCTTTTTGAGCAAACACCCGGACGGCATGATAATTGACCTTCTCCCGCAGTCGATACACCTGCTTGATTTGCAGTCCCAAACGCTGGGCGATCGCTTCTTGGGTTTTTCCCTGCAAATACAGTCGCAGCCATTCTGCTGCTTGAGGATCAACTTTCTCCTCTAAATACGCCTCGAAGTGTTTGGAAATAGCGTTCCGGAGTTCTTTCTGCTCATCTTGAGCCTGCGCTTCCTGATAGTTTGCGATCGCCTGACCATCGAGCAAACTTACCGAACCCTCGGCATCGTCGGGTGTAATCTCTTCAGACACCAACCGAATAAAATCAGCCGCCGGAACTTGAGTCATGCCGCCCCGCTGCGATCGCTTCTGGTAGTTAACAAACCGATACAGCAAAAGCGGCTGGTTGCGGATTGGACGCAGGCTATATTCCTCTGTAGCAGTAAAAACTAAAGCATTTCGGAGTCGAGGATCACGAGTGCATTGGGCGATCCAAGCGACCTGGTCCTGCATGTACTTATCATTCTGCATCAGATCTTGAATGACTTCCTGAAGCACATCTACTACAGTGGACTGGCGATCGCGCGATAACGAAATCCAAGTACTAATCTTGCTCCGAACCACAAACAAACTGCTTAAGCGTTGGATCAAATTTCGGTACGAGCGTTCGGGAGAGGCTTTTAAGTAGCGCTGAATCAGAATTCTATAGCGGTAGTCAATCGCTTGCTTTGCAATATGGCGCTGCTCTGGTGTGAATTCGTTTAATCGCTCTGGTGCTTCTCCCAGCAACCACTTTAGAATGCTTTCTTGAGTAGCTTGACTCATGGAAGGCAAATCGGCTTGTAGCTGCGATCGCCAGGTGCTTTCAATATCCTCTAGTACTGTCATGGAGTTGCCGTCCTCACTGCCCTGATATATTCACTGCCCTAATATAGAGTTTGCCTCACACCCTCAACTGAAATCACTTACCCATACGGGTACTTCGCGCAACCAAGGCAGCTGTTGGCTAGAGTTCCTCAGTATAAACCCTTTCTCTAGGTTGATCGCTTAATGTGTTGATCGCTTAATTTGAGGCGAGTTAATCTCTGTTACAACGCATTTTTCTCAAGTGACGCCGCGATGCGCTCAAGGGTTTCTGCTAAGCGAGCAACATGTGTGATTACCGCTTCTTGATTGTCGGTTAACGTTTGGACAGCATCGGTCAAGGCAAAAACTTGGTATCCCTGTTGCTGCACCTGCTTCGTAAGTTCATCGAGTCGTTCTGAAAGTTGCTCAACGGTATCAGTCGCTGCAAGGACAGTTTCTGCAACTTGTTCGACAATGACACTAAGGCGCTCCGATTGCGATTCCACTCCTCACACCCCTTGTTTTGTATAGGACTTTGCTTTGAGTTGTCTACCTATTTATGCTTTATGTCTCCAAAAAATCGTCCGTTGTGAAGAGGGCAGAAAATCGACTTTATCAAAACTTCACATAAGCTTTATTTCATCTCTAGAGTAAAAAGTTTTGAGGAAGTGTTCACTGAAACACTACTTAGTATCTGCAGAAAATCTTATAGTTTTGCGTATAGCTACGGATACGAAACAAGTGTTTATACGGTTCTTAGACGGGTTCTGAATCATGACACAATTTGCTCTAGAGTCATCCATACTTGAAACTCGCTTGACTACATTTGTCAAACATCAAGTTCCTCACGCTTCTGCTCATTCAGTCGTTAAGCGAGCCATCGATTTATTTGGAAGCTTAATTGGGTTATTGATTACGGCGCTCCTCTTCGTACCGATTGCGATCGCCATCAGGCTCGACAGCCCAGGTCCGATCTTATACAGTCAGGAGCGTCACGGCTTGCTCGGTAAACCGTTCCGCATCTATAAGTTTCGCTCTATGGTTGAAGGGGCGGATTTGCTAAAATCTCAGATTGAGAACGAGGCAGAGGGATTAATTTTCAAGAATAAGCAGGATCCTCGCATTACAAAAGTTGGTCGGTTTCTTAGACGCACAAGTTTAGATGAATTGCCGCAGTTTTGGAATGTGATGCTTGGTGAGATGAGCTTGGTTGGCACACGCCCACCTACTTCTGATGAAGTCTCCTATTACAGTGATTATCATTGGCAACGTCTTAATGTCAAACCAGGGCTGACTGGCGAGTGGCAAGCGAATGGGCGTTCGACGATCAAGGATTTTGAAGACATTGTTCTCCTAGATCTGCGCTATCAGTCTATTTGGACACCCATTTACGATCTTTACTTAATCTTTAGAACGATCTACGTGATTTTTGCCAAGGACGGGGCATTCTAGCTTCTTTACAGATTCCCTTCTGTAACTTCATCGGAGCGAGCCGTTTTAGGAAGCAGCATTTGTATTGATACTCCATTTCAGTTTCTAGTGACCAAGTATCAGTGAATCAGCTAGTGGCTAAGGCTGTTCTGCAATAGTCCGGTTGTCCACAGACCCATGAATGTCTTCCACTACTGTTTCACTAGAATCATCCTGATCTCTATCTAAGCTCGTTGAATTTACGGAGTAGTGTTATATTAAGTTGCTCACTCCAGTCATGAAGCCTCAGCAATCTCCCAGGATTCGCCTTTCAGGACAAATCGCTCGGCTAGTAACTTCGGAAATCGAGACTGAGAAAAAACTTGGAGATTATTTCTACCAGTCTTCTCTCAAATCGTCAGGTTTGAGTGGAGGGGAGCATTCTAGAAATTTCTCTCTTCTCGAAGATGAAGCTGAATCGTCTAACGAATTGGTCGCTTCAAGTTTAGGTTTGCTTAATTTTAGTTCTTGTCCTGTGCTGATTGTGGAAGACGATGCAGGACAGCGAGAAGTCACATTAGAGTATGACTGTTATACGCTTGGACGCGATCCTCAGAATGATATTTGTCTGCGATCGCAGTTTGCTTCGAGATTCCATGCCGTTTTGCGATGCAGCAATCGAATGGGTCAAGCATCAGTTTACAAAATAATTGACGGTGATTTACACGGCAATCCCAGCACTAACGGCATTCTGGTGAATGGTCAACGATAGCACATTTGGGAACTGAAGGTAGGGGACTCTATTATTTTTGGTCCTCGCGTTCGTGCAACGTATCGAATAGCCGTACAGGGGCTAAGCCGACACTAAAGCCGCCTGAACCACTAGCACCGAGCAGGACGCGTGGTGCATTACATGGTTACTGACACTGCCAAGCAAAAGTTCTGTCAGCGCCGAGCGCCCTCGACGACCGATTACAATTAAGTCAGCGCTCCATTGTTTTGCAGTACTACAAATAAGCTCACCCGGATCACCAGTACTTTGAGTCATGTGCGTCAGAACATTCTCCACCTCGGCTTTTAGAGAATGCGATCGCAGCTTGTCATAGCCAGCTTGCTCCACTATAGAAAATTGCTGCATGGCTGATCGCATCAACTCATCATGCTGAATAGGATAAATCCCATCGAAACTAGGATAAATTGGCATTGGATAGGCTTCATCCGTTGGGCTAAGCACATGTAAAAGCATTAACTCAGCTTGATTTGTTTTCGCTAGGTCAAGGGCTTTTTCAAAGACATGCTGGCTGGACTCGCTGCTATCTAATGCTACTAAAATCTTTTGAAACATAGTATGTTCTCCCAATGCACCTAGGAGGCTTGTGAAGGGAAGTTTATGAAGCGTGACCTCTTCCTTTAAAGCTGAATCTAAAGCTGAATCAATACAGCTAGAACGTAATAAATTTAGTACAAGGTACAGCTAGATAAGGCGCATGAAGATCCTTGTGCTATTACACTTGATTCGTTGAGTGTAGCTTTATCACTGCAACAGACACTCTTAATCTTCATACTTGAAGTATAGAAGACTTGCTATACAAATTGGAATGTCTTCTTTGTTCTTTACTGCTCTTCCTTACTAATATTTACAGAAGCAAATTTCTAACTTTTGCTAGATGAAATTTAGCGGGAATGAATCCGAAACTTAGTGAGTTAAAGGTTATTTTGATTAAGTAATGTTAGAGGTTACTCGCCGCCTAAGTCGGTTGCTAATTCGATGGTGGCGACAGTTTGGGCTGCCTTTGGTTCCACTATTAACTACTGTTCGCTTAGCCGGATTAGTATTAGCCGCGATCTCACTGTGGGTATTTGCAGAAATTGCGGAAGAGGTGCTTGAAAAAGAAACCTACGCCTTTGATGTCAATGTTTTGTTTGCCGTTCAACGCTTGCAGGAACCGTGGCTTAACCCGGTTATGCTTGGGATCACAACGATTGGCGATCCGGCGGTGTTAGTGTCCTTGTGCTTATTCGTCAGCATTTGGCTATTGATACGGCGGCAGCGCTCAGAAGCCATTACGATTGCGATCGCGGCTGTAGGCGCTCTGGGGCTAAACATGCTGCTGAAGAGTTTGTTCGAGCGCGATCGTCCTCAACTATGGGCCAGAACAGTAGATGTCCGCTACTACAGTTTTCCGAGTGGACACGCCATGCTTTCGATGGTGATTTTGGGTCTGTTTGGGTACTTGTTAGCCAGCCGATTTCCAGAACGGCGCAATCAAATTGTTATTGCAACTAGTGTTTTAATTCTATTAATTGGATTTAGTCGATTGTATTTTGGCGTGCATTGGCTAACAGATATTGTGGCGGGTTATGCAGCTGGATTTGTGTGGCTTGTGGCGTGTATTTTGAGCATGGAAATTCAGAAACGTGGTTTGCCTCAAGGCAATTAGCAGACCTTTAAGCATTATTTCCGCTCTGATCAAAGCGCTCAAATAGCTTGACTAAAACCACATTAGAAAACAAGAACCCTTCCGGATTTGCGAGTCTCAACTGCCCTACTTTAGGCAGGGCCGAACCCGCAGGAAGCAGTGTATTGTCGGCTCCTACTAGCTCAACCCATCCCGCTCGTTGATAAGGTTTCAAGCACTCCCAAACCTCTGCTACACAGGCGTCGCCAAACTGTTGAACTAGGTTTTGAAGGCTCAATCCTTCTGCTAACCTCAAACCCACCATTAATGTGTCTAAAAGCACATCAGAAGGCGTGGCTTCAGCAATGCTGCCTAACGAAGAGATCTGCTGGCACTGTTGGTCTAACCAGGAATAGTACTCTCTAGTTTTACGGGGGCGAGCGGTGCGATCGCCATTAATATAACTAGTTGCGCCCATGCCAAACCCATAAAATGAATGGTTTTCCCAATACACTCGGTTGTGGCGGCATTGATAGTTCGGTTGAGCATAGTTTGAGATTTCGTAGTGCTCATATCCCGCCGCCGTCAAAACTTGATTGGCAATGCGATACAGGTCTGCTGTGAGTTCATCAGATGGCAACGGCTTTTCGCCTGGGCTGTACTGCTTTCCAAACGGCGTCATCGGTTCGATCGTCAGATCATAAGTAGAAAGATGCTGAGGCGAGAGCGCGATCGCTTTCGTTAATGAATCTTGCCATTGCTCCGAAGTCTGATTAGGCAAGCCCGAAATTAAGTCCAAGCTGATGTTCTCAAGGTCTACTTGTCGAATTAAATCGATTGAAGCATACACATCTTCTACCGTATGAGTTCTACCGCAGGCTTTAAGCAACTCTGGCTGAAACGCCTGGACGCCTAAGCTCACTCGATTCACGCCTGCGCCTCGATAACCTTTGATTTGAGATAAACCAAACGTTCCGGGATCAACTTCCATTGAGATTTCTGCCGCTTTGCTAATTCCAAACTGCCGATCTAAGGCGTCTAAAATTTGGTTCAGTTGAGCAATCGAGAGTAGAGAAGGGGTTCCGCCACCAAAGAAAACCGTTTTAAGCGGCTCACCCAGCGACTCAGTGAGGCGAATTTCTGAGCAGAGCGCCTCAACATAGCGCGCGATCGCGGCTGAGTTGTTGCCGTTGCGCTGATCCCCAACCACCGAAATTGGAAAATCGCAGTAAAAACACCGGCGGCGGCAAAACGGAATATGAACATAAGCTGAACTCGGACAAGTAAACTCCATTACTTCTTAAATCGTATTTGAATAATATTTATTACTTATTTTCGATCAACAATCTTCGATATTGGTTCTACAGAACCGATCCCCGTGTTTTCAGCTTAAGATTGCTTCAATTTGTATCATAAACAGCGAGAAGTTCTACGGTAAATCGTCCATCTGGCAAGGCATCGACGGCGCAATTCGATTGATTCCTAGATATAATGATGCCAGGTCAAACTAATGACTAAGACTCACGCAATTCTTCTTTTTTCCGTCATTATCCTGATTATTCTTGAGGGGCTTAGCGCGTTGTTTGACTGTGCTAATCGCAAAACTTAGCACATCCATCTCTCAACATTCATTCTTATGATTGATGCAGTCATCATTATTTCATTCATCCTAGCAGGAGCGGGAATTGGCTTTCACGGCATCGAAGCGCTGCCTGGAAATCTTCTTCAGCAAGCCACTGACCCAGTTGCCTTACGAGTCGTGTTGGCTGGCTTTGGATCGCTAATTGGGTTTGCCTTTGGCATTTCAGCGCAATCAGGATTTCGACGCTTAGAACGTCACATTCGAGAACTTCCAGCGGATGTGTTGCTGAGTCGTTCGGTTGGCTTAGTTGTTGGGTTGCTGGTGGCAAATTTGCTGTTAGCTCCGATTTTTCTACTGCCCATCCCGCCAGAATTTGCCTTTATTAAGCCTCTCGCTGCCGTATTGGGCAGTATTTTGTTTGCTGTCTCTGGTGTGTCGTTAGCAGATATCCACGGGCGATCGCTACTCCGCTTGATCAGTCCCAACAGCGTTGAAACCCTTCTTCTAGCTGAAGGCACGCTTAAATCCGCGACCACCAAAGTTCTCGACACAAGTTGCATTATCGATGGTCGCATCGCTCAATTGCTTGACACCGGGTTTCTAGAAGGTCAACTGCTTGTGCCTCAGTTTGTGCTGCAAGAACTACAACAAGTTGCAGATGCGTCAAGCGATCAAAAGCGAGTCCGAGGACGCCGGGGGTTAGACATTCTAAACGCCATTCGAGAAGCGTATCCTGAGCGCGTGGTGATTCATCCGGCGGATTATGACGATGTGCAAACTGTAGATGCAAAGCTAGTTCGACTCGTGCAAGACATCAACGGCACACTGCTGACAACCGATTACAACCTCAATAAAGTCGCTACCGTTCAGAAAGTCCCTGTTTTGAACGTGAACGATTTAACTCAAGCCATGCGACCGACGTTTCTTCCGGGCGACAATATTGACCTGAAGATTCTACGAGAAGGCAAAGAACCCGCTCAGGGTATTGGGTATCTCGAAGATGGCACGATGGTTGTGGTCGAAGAAGGGCGGCAGTTTGTGGGCGACGAGCTTCAGGTGACGGTGACGAGTTCGCTGCAAACGTCGGCGGGCCGTATGATTTTTGCAAAGCCCAAAGCCTCTACGATGAGCGCTAGAAGTGTAAGCTCCGAAGGAGTTGTCTAGCAGTCTTTGTCTTACCCGCTCGACCTGCTTTCTTATGCCTCGATCCTCTAGAGCTTCGCTTCGCCGATCGCGCGAAAAACACTGCTCTCTGTGCACAAAATCCGCTCCAGTTCTATATCGTGTCCAGCACGATGAGTCAGGCGAGTGGATTTTTGTCTGTCGTCAATGCTGGGATCACGTGAGTCAGAACAACCCGTTCTATGTGTATGGTGGCACTTGGAAAGCTCGGAAGTGAAGCCTGATGCCAAAATTTGAGGCTCAACTCGAAACAATTTACGCTAGCGATCGCACAGCATGGCGAGAATGGTTAGAAAAGAATCACGCCACCTCGTCTGCTATATGGTTGGTGTCCTTTTGCTATTTTAAGAAAATGTGCGAAGGTAACAACTTTAGCTCATCAAGATTCTTCTACCTGCAAGATCGTTTTTGAGACGAGACGGGTTTTCTTTTTATCCGCCTCAGAAAGATCTTCGCCTGACTGTAGCCGAGTCGCATTAACCTGTAAAACTGTTGCTCCGCCTTGATCTCCCATTTGCAGCGCAGTTTTCGCCGCCGTTTGCAGCATTGTAGCGGCTCCAGAGCGATCGCCTTGCTGTAGTTTCGTCTCCGCGATCTGCGTCTGTCGATATTTTGCTAACGCCAGAATGTGTTGTTGCACTTCCGCATCGATCGCGGGTTGATACAGTGCTGAAGCAGCTACTTCGACTGGAAAGCTCTCTGAAATCAAGCCTGTCTGCCCAGATGTGGGATCATCGTAGCGAATTTGAGCATGAGCGATCGTCGTCTTTCCCTCGGGCAATTGGTTGACGTAGAGATTTGCCAAAATGACGCGCGGTGCATCGACCATCAGATCACCGAGCCGCGCGATCGCTTGGTTCTCCTCCTGCTGAATCAGAAGCTCAATCGTGTCAGGCGCGACTTGCGCGATTGGCTTCATTTCGGCTAGACGTACTCCCGGAGCCAACGTTACGGTTAAAAAGGCGTTCGTCAATCCTACTGCCTGAACTCGACTAAACACCCGTCCGAATTCGGTTACGGCTTGTTCGGGAGCTTGAATATAAGACAGGGTGCCGCCGCCTGCATCGGCAATCTTTTCTAAAACATCTTGATTCCAAGAACTGCCAAATCCCAGCGAATTGAGCGTCAGATTATAGCCTGTTGCGACTTGAGCGAGTTTAAGACAGCGATCGTTGTTGCCATGTTCATTTTCGCCATCGGTGAGGAGAAAGATCTGTGAGATGGCATCTTTTTTGCCCTTAGCAATTTCTTCAATTCCTAGCCGCAGTCCTTCATCGATCGCGGTTCCTCCCGATGCTTCTAGCGACTGAAGAGAAGAACTGATCGCCGCTGGATCGTCAACGATTTGATTGGGCAGCAGCACTTTCGCTTTGTGATTGAACGTCACAATCGAAATGCGATCACCGGGTGAGAGTCCCTCGATCAATCTTCTTGCCGCTTGCTTCACCGTTGCTAATGCCTTGCCGTCCATCGAGCCGCTTTGATCTAAAACTAGACAAAGATTCAGCGGTACGCTCCGCCCTAATGATTCAGGAACTGCAGAAATAGAGAAGGCAACCTGCCGTTGACTGTTGGATTGAGCCACATCGACTTGAGCATCGCTCAGGGCATACTTCAAGCTGACTTGCATAGCGAGACTCCCGGAAAAGAGGGGTGTGAATTGAATGCGATCGTAGACCTTGAATCGCTAATTAATAGCATCTACACCGCAAATCTTCCTGGTTTCGCAAACTTGGGCAAACCCCATCTCGGTTTCCCGCACCCCTGCCCATGTCTTTATTCCTTCTCTCACGCGCTACCATAATGACAGCGCCATTGTTTCAGGCATCACTCGCTATGGAATCACCGATTACGGCTGTTCAATCTTCTTTTTATGGAGATGCTTATGTCCGCACTCCACCGCCGGACATGCCCTCGCTCTTATTAAAAGAGCGGATTGTTTACCTAGGGCTACCTCTGTTTTCCTCGGATGATGTGAAACGCAGAGTTGGAATTGACGTCACTGAACTGATTATTGCTCAGCTGCTCTATCTCCAGTTTGATGATCCCGAAAAGCCAATCCGCTTTTACATCAACTCGACGGGCACATCTTGGTATGACGGTGACGCGATCGGCTTTGAAACCGAGGCGTTTGCCATCTGCGACACGATTCAGTACATTAAGCCTCCGGTGCATACCATTTGTATTGGTCAGGCGATGGGCACGGCAGCCTTGATCTTGTCGTCAGGAACCAAAGGGTTCCGGGCAAGTCTGCCTCACGCCACAATTGTTTTGAACCAACCGAGATCGGGAGCGCAAGGACAAGCGACCGATATTCAAATTCGGGCAAAAGAAGTACTGGATAACAAGCGATCGCTCCTCGATATTCTGTCGAGAAACACCGGGCAGCCAGTTGAGAAGTTGGCAAAAGACACCGATCGCATGTTGTACATGACGCCCTACGACGCCAAAGACTACGGAATCATCGATCGTGTTGTAGAAAGTACGAAAGAGATTCCAACTGCCCTCACCGCGGGCGCAAGCTAATTTTTTCTCAAGCACTGGGAGTTAACCCTCCCTATCTTACCCACCTCACATTCCCTACAAGGAGCTACTCCCATGCCTATCGGCATTCCCAGCGTTCCTTACCGCCTTCCTGGTAGCACTTACGAACGCTGGATTGACATCTATACTCGCCTTAACCAAGAACGAATCATTTTCTTGGGTCAAGAAGTGACTGATTCGCTGGCAAACTCGATTATTGCTGCGATGCTGTATCTCGATTCGGATGACAATACCAAGCCGATCTCGATCTACATCAACTCGCCGGGTGGCTCTGTGACGGCAGGCATGGCAATTTACGACACGATGCAACACATCAAGTCGCCAGTTGTCACGATCTGTGTTGGTCTAGCTGCTTCAATGGGAGCGTTCTTACTCGCGGCAGGCGAAAAAGGGAAGCGGTTTGCTTTGCCTCACGCTCGAATTATGATTCACCAACCGCTTGGTGGCACGGGTCGTCGACAAGCGAGTGATATTGAAATCGAAGCTCGTGAAATTTTGCGAATTCGCCATCAGTTAAACGGAATCTTGGCAGATCGAGCGGGTCAACCAATTGCGAAAATTGAAAAAGATACTGATCGCGACTACTTTTTGTCTGCGCAAGAAGCCAAAGAATACGGACTGATCGACAAAGTAATTGAGACGGTCACTCAAGAGTAGTCGATTGTCATTCAGGTTTTGCAGTTTTACTGCGATCGCCTAATGATTTAGACACCTTTAAAACAAACCGCTCGATTTACCCCCTATTTCACGACTAATTCACCAATTCGTCTTAAAAGTGGCAGAATTCAGATAGTTCTGCCACTTTGTTTGTCTAAATGAACATTGCAGATTCTTATCGACTGTTAGGATTACGGACGGGTGCCTCTTATGAAGAGATCAAAGCAGCCTATCGCCGTCTTGTGAGGCAACTTCATCCAGATGTTAACCCTAATAATGAGCGGGCAAAAGAGCGGTTCATTCAAGTGACAGAAGCCTATCGGTTTCTGCTTACCGTTGTCAATCAAGTAGAAGCCAATCGAGCAGAGCAAGTCGCTGCCGCTGATGAAGCGGTACCTAACGCAACGCACTCTAAACCAGAAACGCATTCTAAACCGGAAGTGACGGTGACGCGCAAGCCACCTACGCCCAAACCAAATCCGGTTCAGCAAAATCCTAATTTGTCGCTCACGGATCAATATCTCAAACAGAGTTCCTACGAGCAATTGCAGCAGTTGTTTAAGACCAAGCGGTTTCCCCGCGCGATCGCGTTGGTTGAAGGGTTAGCGCAGCGACTCCCCGACGATCTAGAAGTCCGTCAATGGCAGGCAATTACCTATCAACGCTGGGGACATGACTTGATTCAGGCGCAGCAGTTTGAAAAAGCACGAGTGTATCTCAAGAAGGCGCTCCGCACTGATCCCCACAATCGTTCTCTTTGGGCAGAAGTTGAGCGAGACTTTCACCGACTTGAGCAGGGGATTTATCACCGTCGATAACGATCCCCGCCCAATGGCGGAGTTTTCCAGCCATCTAGCTAAGGAACTACCTCTAAAGGCGTGCGTTTCTGAAATAGCTTCGGTATAATGTGGATACAGACAACCAGTAGCTCAGGGGTTACTGACGAACTTTTTATTACAGGCGCATTTAGTAGAGTGGTTTAGCAAGTAGCGGCGCTAGTGGCAAGTCTAATCATGAATTTGCGACGTTTGAATCTAAGTGATTGAGTGCCGTTGAGTTAAATATCTCCGTGTGTTCCTCACAAGACTGCTTAATACGACTATGCTTATCCACTTAAAAGCTGCGGGGTTCTTTGAGTGATTGCTATTTCCCCACGTCCGGCTGGGCGCAATTGGAACACAGTTAGTTTTCCGTCTACGCTTTACCTTATTCCAATTCTTGATCTGCTGTTAACGAAAGTACCCAGTCGATTGCAAGCTGAGGTTCGACTAGGTTTACAAGAAGCGTTGGTGAATGCAGCGAAGCATGGCAATAACCTAGATCCAGGTAAGAAAGTTTTGGTGCAGTTTTCGGCGATCGCAAATGAGTATTGGTGGGTGATTTCCGATCAAGGAGACGGATTTGAGCCACCAGAAAGTGGTGAAGAAGCGATTGAAGATCATTTGCCCTGCGATGAAGGGGAATGCGGGCGGGGACTGTTTATTCTGCATCAAGTGTTTGACCGCGTGCAGTGGAACGACGAAGGAACAGAACTTAAGCTGTGTAAGCAAGTCCGGCATCTCTCGCGATTGCCTTTAGTACCTTAGTACTAAATCGATTAGTCGTCAAGCCATCTAGCGATCGATTCGCTGGAACATTCGCTTTAGTCTACTCTTCAATAGATCTGAATTCTGAGAGAGAAACGCCGCATCTTCTCAAAATTTTGCTATCTTGACAAGGCGGATTTACCTGATCCCGATAGGGAACGAAGTTTGATGGAAACAAAGCGACTAGAGTTATTGTTATTAGCTGGGTGTTCGTGTCTTTTAACCTTGTTGTATCAACCAATATCTCAAGCCGTTGCGACACCAACAGCGAGCATCAATCTGATACCAGCGTCTACGCAACTGTATGGGAAGTCATGTCCTGTTGACTTTCAGCGCCAACAAATTGATAGGACGCATCAGATCCCGTCGCCCTAATAAAAAAAGTTTCTACTTTTGCTTTGCACCATGCGTTGGGCAGGGAGGAGCAGAAATAGAGCGATCGAGCCAACCGCAGGCTTGTTGCAGCCGAGCAAGAGCTTCTTCTGGCTGATCTTTAAGCAGTAGTACCAACGCGGCAGCGGCTTGCTCTCGCGATCGCGCCTTGCGGTCAGACTTGAGACGATGCCAGTCGCGATCGCCAATACTTAACCGCTCGACTAGAGTTTGAGCTAGTTCTAACGTGCTGACCTCGGAGAGCTTGTCGGTTGAAATTGCGGATTGGTGAAGCTTGAGAGCGTCTGACATAAGAGTGCTTGGGTAAAATAAATCGGTCTACCGTTACGTTTACCAATCTAACGCGGAAATGCAGCCCTCTCACCCTTCTCAATCTGATCCGCCCACCTTTGAGCAATCTCTCGAAACTGTGGAGCGATCGCTAGACGAGCTCAAACAGCGTCATGCGCAAGTTCTGCGGGATCAACAGCAGCGATCGCGGTTACAAGAGCGACAGCAGGAGATCAATGCCACTCTTCAACGGGGCAAATCTTCTGACCTTCAAGTAGAATTACGTAAAATTGAGCAAGACCTCGACGCCCTAGAACTCGATCTTGAAAGCCGTCTGTTCTCATGGTCTGGCTTGAAAGAAGTGTTCTGGCAGGCGATTCGGTTTGGTGGCGTTGGGCTGGCGATCGGCTGGTGTCTCGCCTTCTGGACGATTAAAAACCCCAAACCTCAACCTCTAAACCCGAACCCCCCATCCCTCATTCCTTAACGTGTAGCTATGGCTCGACGCATTGTAGAACTGCTCCGCACTGGACAACCTGACGAATCAGTAACGATTCAAGGTTGGGTCCGCACAAAACGCGAACAGAAAGGCTTCTCGTTTATCGAGGTGAACGACGGCTCCTCGATGGCAGGGCTACAAGTGGTGATCAATCAAGATGTGCCAGGATATGAGGAGACGATTAAGCGACTTAGTACGGGCGCATCGGTGGAGGTGTCAGGTGTCTTGGTTCCGTCGTTGGGCAAAGGGCAGCGCATTGAGGTGAAAGCCGATTCGGTCGCTGTATTTGGCGAAGCCGATCCCGAAACCTATCCGCTTCAGAAAAAGCGACACTCGTTTGAGTTTCTGCGAGATATTGGGCATCTGCGATCGCGCACCAACACGCTAGGCGCAGTCTTCCGCGTCCGCAATGCCTGTGCAACAGCAATTCATCAATTCTTCCAGGAACGCGACTTTCTCTGGGTTCACACCCCGATTTTGACGGCGAGTGATTGTGAAGGCGCAGGTGAAATGTTTGCCGTCACGAGCTTGAATCTGAAGCAGGTTCCGATGACTGAGCAGAAAGGCGTCGATTACAGCAAAGATTTTTTCGGCAAGCCGACGTACTTAACCGTGAGCGGGCAGCTTGAAGCCGAAATTATGGCGATGGCGTTTAGTAACGTCTACACCTTTGGTCCGACCTTCCGCGCCGAGAACTCGAACACATCCCGCCATTTAGCTGAGTTTTGGATGGTGGAGCCAGAAATGGCGTTTTGCGATCTTGAAGGCGACATGGATTTAGCAGAAGCGTTTTTGAAGCATATCTTTCAGCATGTGATGGACACTTGCCCGGAAGATATGGAGTTCTTCAATGCGCGAATTGATGATTCGGTGTTGGCAACGGCAGAGAATATTATTCACAACGAGTTTGAGCGACTGACGTATACTGATGCGATCGCGCTGCTACAAAAAGCCGACAAGACCTTTGAGTATCCGGTTGAATGGGGCTTAGATTTGCAGTCTGAACACGAGCGCTATTTAGCAGAAGATCTGTTCAAGAAGCCCACGATCGTCACGGATTACCCAACGCAAATCAAGGCGTTCTACATGCGCCTTAGTGACGACGAAAAAACCGTTCGAGCGATGGACATTCTAGCTCCCAAGATTGGTGAAATTATTGGTGGCTCTCAGCGTGAAGAACGATTAGATATCTTAGAGCGTCGCATCCAACAACAAGGACTTGATCCTGCGGACTACTGGTGGTATCTCGATTTGCGTCGCTATGGCACAGTTCCTCACGCCGGGTTTGGACTGGGCTTTGAGCGCTTAGTTCAATTTATGACCGGAATGGGGAATATTCGAGATGTAATTCCGTTCCCTAGAGCGCCTTTAAGTGTTGAATTTTAATGAATTATCTGACCGGCTGATTCGGTCAGTGGATCTGCAAACTCATCCTCTTCCTTCCTACTTAGACTCGTGCCCTACCTGGCCCGATGAGCCGGTCAGCCAACGAGCAATTTTTCGGGAGGATTTGATCGTGGCTTCGCCCTCGGATAACGTTGAGCGTTTATTACCGGATAGCTTTGACTGGATGCCATCTCGAAACTTGAAGCAACGAGCTGCTCATTTAGAAGATGTGACGCTAGATGAAGCAACTCGCCTACTCCAAGAAGCGGTGGAAGTTTATGTTGTGTTGGCTCCAACACTGCCAACTTATCTTTTAGAACGGGCGTGCGATGAATTGGAATTCTTAACTAATTTGTGCCGCCGATTGGCTCAGACAACCTGGTCAAATCTGTAAACTCCATAATGCCTGCGGAGATCGCGCCAATTCCCCTACAAAATGTGCATAATCGTATTTTGTCGCGATCGCGCCTGTAGTGTATGCCAATCATCAATCGACCCGCTCAGACCGAGGATCAGACTCGAACTCGCATTCTCAAAGCGGCGCTCAAACTGTTTGCGCGTCAAGGCTACGATGGAACGACCACTCGTGATTTAGCCGAAAAAGCAGGTGTGGCAGAAGGAACGCTGTTTCGGCATTTTGCCAACAAGAAAGCGATTTTGATCGAAGTTGCAACTCAAGGCTGGATTGAAATTCTCACTGACTTGCTGACAGAGTTAAGCGAAATGGGCAGCTACAAAGCGGTTGCTCAAGTGATGCGTCGCCGGATGATGAATTTGCATCAGAATGCAGATTTGTTCAAGGTGTGTTTTATGGAAGCGCAGTTTCATCCTGACTTGCGCGATCGCATTGAAGAGGAAGTCGTTGAAAAGATGATGGGCGTAGCCGAAGCATTCTTTGAAACCGCGATGGATCAAGGCATTTATCGGCGGATGAGTCCGAAAATGGTGGCGCGAGTGTTTTTAGGCATGTTTACGATCGCGGGTTTTAGCCAAGAGACAATCATGACGCCGAATAGTTCTCCCACGGAGATGAAAGACATGGCAGAAGGCATTGCCGATATTTTTCTCAACGGAGTCTTACAGAGGAGTGACGGCTCGATAGAGTAGTAATCAGAACTCGTTTATGAGAGCCGATTCTTATGTGTCTTGCCGATACTCTCAAGTTGCGTCGTCAAAAATTGGCGGATTTGATTCATTTCCCGGTACTGCTGTGGTCTGGTCAGCGCAGTTCGCGGAATTTTCGCGCTAATACGTTTCCGTTTCGGGCGAGTAGTCATTTTCTTTATTTTGCGGGTTTGCCCTTAGAGAATGCTGTTATTTGTTTAGAGTCGGGCAAGCTTGTGCTGTTTATGGATAAAGAGAGTCCAGCGGATGCGTTGTGGCATGGGGCGTCTTCGACACGAGAAGCCGTTGCTGCCCAAATCGGAGCTGATGCTGCTTATCCCCTTTCAAAACTGGCAGGATTTACAGAAGATGTCGCGACGATCGCGGCTCCCGATCCGGCAACTCGGCTAGAACAATCTAATCTTTTAGCTCGAACCGTTAGCGCCCAAGGCAAAGATTTAGAGTTGACCCATGCGATCGTTGCTCTTCGCTCTAGTCACGACGCGGCAGCGATCGCTGAAATTCGATCCGCGATCGCAGTGACGATCGCAGCCCACAAAGCGGGAATGGTTTCCACTCCAAATGCGTCGGTGGAAGCGCAAATCCGAGCCGCGATGGAGGGTGTGATTCTCTCGCACAATATGACCTGTGCCTACAACAGCATTGTGACGGTTCATGGCGAAGTCTTGCACAACGAGGACTACCACCATGCGGTGCAACCGAACGATTTAGTATTGGCAGATGTAGGAGCCGAAACGACAACAGGTTGGGCATCGGATGTAACTCGGACGTGGGCGGCATCAGGAAAATTTTCACCGACGCAACGGTCGCTCTATGACGTGGTGTTAGACGCTCACGATCGCGCGATCGCGCACATTCGTCCGGGAGTAGAGTACCGGGATGTTCATTTGCTAGCGTGCCATGCGATCGCAGAAGGATTGGCCGAGTTAGGCATTCTGCGAGGCAACGCTGAGGATCTTGTCGAAATGGATGCTCACGCCTTGTTCTTTCCTCACGGAGTTGGGCATCTTCTCGGTTTAGATGTGCATGACATGGAAGATTTGGGCGATTTGGCAGGCTACGAAGCGGGAAGAACTCGTAGCGATCGCTTTGGACTGGGATATCTGCGTCTCGATCGCCCCTTACAAGCAGGAATGGTGGTCACAATTGAACCGGGATTTTATCAAGTGCCCGCTATCTTGGACGATCCAGAGCGACGTGAAACATACCGCGATGTCGTGAATTGGGATCGGTTGGCAGACTTCTCTGATGTGCGCGGCATTCGGATCGAAGATGATGTACTGGTTACGCAAACCGGATCGGAGGTGTTGACAGCAGCACTGCCAACCGATGCAGATGCGATCCAAGAATTAGTGATGTCAGTCTAGCTTTTGTGGAAAATTGATTTGATTCTGCTGTAGAGCATGTGTCTTTAGAAGTAGCTTTGGGGCGTGCCTTTTTCTTACAATTACCTCCAACAAATCATTTGTTGCATCATGCGATCGCTTACAGCTTGGTTGCTCAACTCTCTTGGACTTCTTCTCATCGTTGCCCCGATACCCAGCTATGCGGCAACGATTCGGCAAAACTTTGAGCTAACCGTTACGCGAGTCACCCCGCCCTCCACCGTTAATCCGTCTAATCCCGATTTGAGCAATTTACCGCTACCAGCAATCGGCACTAAAGGACAAGGATCGTTTATCTATGATGAATCGCAACTGACCTTAGATCAGGAGAGCATTTACCAGGAGTACTATTACCTCGGTAGGCGAGGGTCTATTGCCTTCTCAGATTTTTCTCTTGACTTCTTCAATCGCACTTACACTGGGGTCGGTTCTAGCCAGGCTAGAGGTACGCCATTCTTTCTCTTCACCCGAAATGCAGCGGGACAGTACACGCCAGACAGTCCATATTTTGACACCTCAGAAGCTGGAGTGCAGCTTGGAGCAACTGTGCGCTTCATAGGACAGTCCTTCTATTACTATCCTGCATCCATTGCTGTAAACAATCCCAGCGACATCGGTTCAGCAGATGGAACCCTTCAATTCACGGAAGCAGAAGTTGTTCCCGAACCTCCTGCCTCTGCGATCGCGCCAGTTCTAGCGTTGGGAATGGGGTGGTTCTACCATCGCAGGCGTACTGCTCGAAGAAAGTTTTAATGACGGCTGATCACTCCTTTTCGCGTTTCGTCTGCACTCCACTCATCAATACTCAGCGACTTTCTTCTGAGACTTGCGATTTTCTAAAATGTCTTGAGCAATCCGATACCATTCGTCCCGCAACTTTTTATCGGTTGCGCTTGAACTGAGGGCTTTGCCTCTGCGATTGGGATACTTCGCGTAAAACGCTTCATTCGCGCTAGCAATCAGTTCTCCGTAATCCATGCCCAATTCGAGGCAACGAGCTTCTAAGTCACTTCCACGTCTTTGCTCATCTCTAGAGAGCTTTTCGGTTTTAGATGGACTTGGCAATGTGGGGAAGGATTTGGCAAGCAGCGGAAACACCTGCGGGGCTGCCCAAATCAGAGCCGCGATCGCCGCTACAATCAAGCCCAACTGAAACGCCAGTTTTAGAAGCCCAAAGACGGTGAACTTCACCAGGCCAAACGTCATTCTAAACAGCCGTTTGAGCAGATGAAAGGTTCCTTTAATCAAAAAAGCAGGAGCATCGAAGATCGACTCAACCCATGCTCGTTCCTGCGGCTGAGTGGCGGAGGCAACAGTAGAGCGGCGACGACCAACCGCGACTGTTTTCTGCCGGGAGACGGGAGAATGGACGATCGGCGGCGGAGCGGGAGGATCGACTGTAGGGGAAGTATGAGACGAGAGTTGACTCAGAATAGCGTCGGCAGAGGAATAGCGATCGTTGGGTCTTGCGCTCAACATACGGTTCAGAATCTCTGCCAGCCGAGGTGAAACACTAGCGTAGCGTTGCCATTGCCACGTCAAGCTCACCGGATCAAATAAAGATTGCGGTTCGCGTCCAGTCAAAATCACTGCGATCGTCACTGCCAACGCATAGAGATCGCTGCTCGGCTCAGCGTTGCCTTTTTGAATTTGCTCAACTGGCGCGTATCCAGGTTTGCCAACAAAGGTTTGAGCGGCAGGTTGATTCGTGATACGATTTGCCGCCGCTTTGACCACCCCAAAATCAATCAGAACGGGCTTCTGATCTTGTTCTCGCAAAATAATATTGTCAGGTGAAATGTCACGATGAATGATCCCGGCTCGATGAATGTATTCCAGAACAGGCAACAGTTCTTGAAGCAGTTGCGTGACTTCTTTCTCGCTAAACGCCAATCCTCGCTGTCGCCGTTCCTCGATCAAATCTTGATAGGTCTTTCCTCCCACATAGTCTTGAACGAGAAATAACAGCTCTCCGTTGGGTTGCTTAACTCGAAACAATTCACGGAATTGAGGAATCTGCGGATGGCGCAACTGATACAAGACGCCTGCTTCTCGCGCAAACAATTCCTCCGCTTTCTGAGCGTGATGCACTCCTTGAGTGTGCGGATCAAATTCCTTCAAAACACACAACTCATTGAAGCGATTGGTGTCTTGCGCCAGATAAGTACGCCCAAACCCACCCTGTCCTAAAACGCGAAGGATGCGATAGCGATTTTGAACCAGTGTGCCATCAGGAAGCGGTCGGCGCATAGCAAGAATAGAGTGTAGAGGAGGAGAAATTCGTGCTTATCAAATTTATCATCGCTTCTCCCAATGGTGACACGGTAGTAGACACTGTGCGCTTTGCTATAACGGTAAATGCCGCTCCTAGCATGGTAAACAATTAATTAAAGAGATATTCCGGAATCCCTACCCCACACCCCAACTCTGTGAATCGTCGCGATCTGCTCAAACTTCTAGGACAAACTTCTGGTGGCGTCCTTGCTGCTAGCTTGCTCGGTGGCTGTCAGCCCAAATCGGTTGAACTACTGCTGCTGATGGACTTGCTCAATCCTGACAAGCCACTTCCTGACCACATCACAACTCCGTTAAAGGAGTTCTATGTGCAGTCCTACGCGCTGCCGTCACGAGTGGATGTCGCCAAGTGGGAACTCAAGATCAAAGGTGCGGTGGAAACACCGTTAACGTTGACCTTCCAAGATATTCTGCAAGCCCCGCAAGAAACCTTTTACTTAACAATGGAGTGCATTGGTAATCCGTCGGGGGGCAACCTGATCGGCAATGCCGAGTGGACAGGAACGCCACTCCTGCCGTTTCTCAAAAAAGCGGGTGTGAGGCCGGAGGCAAAGGAATTTGCAATGAAGGGCGCGGATTGGTATGAAACGACGCTGCCGATCGATGAAGTGATGCGTCCTGGTGTGCGGTTGGTGCATCAGATGAACGGCGAAGCCCTGACTGCAGAACATGGCTATCCTGTGCGAATTATTATTCCTGGGCACTTTGGGCAAAAGCAACCGAAATGGCTGGTTGAACTCGAAGCGATCGCAAAGACGAAAACGGGCTTCTGGGAAAATCAAGGCTGGTCAAACACTGCCGAAATCCCAACTCACGGGATGATCCGGCAAGTTCAAGAGCAGCGGGTGTGGGATAAGCGCCATCAGGTTACGCTCGATCGCGGTGGAGACACGGGATGGAAAAAAGGCGTTTTAATCGCCGGAGTAGCTCTCGATCGCTCAACTCCAATCACCGCCATTGAAGTAAGTGTTGACCAGGGGGCAACATGGCAGCCAGTCGATCAAAACCGTCCCGAATCGCCTCACGAATGGACGCTTTGGCGTTATGTTTGGGCACCCAAAGATCCAGGAAAATATACGCTGCTAGCGCGAGCAACATCCCAGCGCCAACAGCAACCCTTAAACGATAGAAACGGAAAAGACGGCAGCAGTGGCGTCTTGCAGATTCAAGTCACCTTGAACGCTTAGACTCTTGAACGCTCAGACTATTGTGGCTTCTGTGGCTTCTCGATTAGCTCTGCGTTGGGTCGCTCATACCCGTCGTTCATCGGCAAGCATCACTGAAGGTGCAGCCGGATCAGGTCGTTGCAGGAGGATCTTCAGGTGTTCTGAAGCGTCGTTGCGGTTAGAACTAGTTGCTCATGGGATTGTTCTTAAAGCAGATTTAAAGGTTACGAACTCCGCGATCTGACGACTAGTTTCTACTTACTAAGCTGCTGTCACCGTTCCTAAATCTTCAGGCGCAAGATAAGACTGCATCACTTGCCCATCTTTGAACCAGATCACCCGATTTGTACATCGCGCCACTTCCGATTCGTGCGTTACCATCACAACCGTCATTCCACTTTCGTTCAATTCACCAAAAATCGCCAAAATTTCTCTAGTCGTCGTCGAATCTAATGCTCCAGTCGGTTCGTCTGCCAAAAGCAAAACTGGACGATTGACAATGGCACGAGCGATCGCGACTCTCTGCTGCTGCCCTCCCGATAACTGATTCGGTCGATTCTGCAAGCGCTGCCCTAGCCCCACTCGGATTAGCGCTTCTGCGGCTCGCTCTTTTCGCTCGGCAGTTGGTACGCTGGCATAGACCATTGGCAGCATCACATTCTCTAAGGCAGACAATTGCGGCAACAGGTGAAACTGCTGAAACACAAAGCCTAGTTTCTGGTTGCGGATATGGGCAAGGTCGCGATCGCTGAGTTGCGCCACGTCCTGCCCGTCTAGATAGTACTGTCCGTCAGTCGGACGGTCGAGACAGCCAATCACATTCATCATCGTGGACTTACCCGAGCCTGATGCGCCCATAATCGCGCAGTACTCGCCTTGTTCGATCATCAAATCGATGCCTGCCAAGGCGTGAACTGTGGTATCGCCCATACCATAGACTTTCGTAATTCCTTCGAGCCGAACGATTGTAGATTGAGGCATAGGATACTGATGGTTAGGCGCGGATAATTGGGCGCGATGATTATGCGCTTCTGAGGGCAACGATCGGATCGAGTTTGGCGGCTTGTCGAGCCGGAATCACCCCGAAGACGAGACCAATGGTTCCTGATACACTGACGGCAAGCGCGATCGCGGCAGGAGAAATGGCAGCTTTTAACGGGCTAAATGTGGCAACAAGCAAGGTTCCACCAACGCCAACCCCAGTTCCAATCAAACCACCCGCCGCCGATAGCAGCACTGCTTCGATCATAAACTGCACCAGAATGTCTTGACCGGAGGCCCCGATCGCTTTACGTAGACCGATTTCTTGAGTCCGCTCGGTGACAGACACCAGCATGATGTTCATGATACCGATACCGCCGACCAGAAGTGAGACGCCTGCGATCGCCGCCAGCATCGCCGTCAAGCCTCCAGTAATCGTGCCCACAATTTGCAGAATGTCTTTCTGAGCCTGAACGGTGAAATCATCTTGACTGACAATCTTGTGGCGTCGTCTCAGCAAGTTCGTAATTTGAAACTCGGCGGCTGGAACGCTGGCTTCATTTTTGGCTGACACGGAGATAAAGGTCACATCCAATCCATACGGAGAAGTTCTTCCCGTTAACGTACTTGACATCGTGGTGAGCGGAATATAGGCGGCATCATCTTGATTACTGCCCAAGAATGATCCTTTTGGCCGCATCACACCAATTACCTGAAAACTCACATTGCGAATGCGAATGCGTTTGCCAATGGGATCTTGATCGCTAAAGAATCGATTTGCTAAATCAGCTCCCAATACCACCACGCGCTGATTTCGCTGCAAATCGAGGTCAGTCAGAAAGCGACCTTTCGCCACATCAAAACTCCGAACAGACAGAAAGGAGGGCGTCGTTCCGGTAATCGAAGAACTTGAGTTGAGTCCGCCGTAAACAATTGGATACTGACCTTGCTTCTGAGCCGCCACTTCTTGCACCGCTGGAACCTGAGATGCGATCGCTTTAGCATCATCCCAAATTAGCGTTCTGGGTAGATTGGTCGCTCGTTGCCGCGCCTGATTGCTGCCTGGACTTATAAACAAAACGTTTGGACCAAGCGACTCAAACTGCTCCGAGGCCAATCGCTGTGCGCCTTGACCAATTCCGACCATTGCAATCACAGAGGCATTGCCAATAATCATTCCTAGCATGGTCAAACTGCTCCGCATTTTGTTGGCGGTTAGCGTTTTGACTGCCATCTTTCCACTTTCAACCCAATCCATCTTCGACTTCCTTATGATTCGCCTGGTTGCCCGAGTTTTTGCCCTTCAGGAGGCTGAATGTAAATGCGATCGCCCGGATTCAGTCCGCTCACAATCTGGGTTTCGTTATCAAAGGTCAGCCCCGTTCTTACCGTCTTAAAGGTCGGCTTCTGATCGCCTGGAACCCAAACTCCAGTTTTGCCTCCATTTGTTGAGAGGGCTGCCGTTGGCACAACTATAGTATTGGGAATCTGCTGACCCAAGAAGCTAACGTCGGCGTTCATCTTAGACCGCAGTTTGTCTTTGCCGGTGACGATCGCGACTCGGACTTCAAAGGACGTGACATCTCGATCGGTAATCGCTTCCGGGGCAATGCGCCGGACTTTTCCCTTAAACGTCTGATCGGGGTAGGCATCAACTCGAATGTCAACCAATTGCCCTTGGTTAATCTGTCCGATATCAACCTCCGGCACTTTTGCCTTGATCTCTAACCCATTTGCCAGGGCAAAAATGGAAGTCGAAGTTGCGCCATCGGCGGCAGCAGAGGCTTGTGTTGTTGGTGTCACAAAGGCACCTACCGTGGCATAGCGCTGGGTAATGATTCCAGTAAACGGCGCTCGAATCAGCGTATCTTCTAGCGTGTTTTCGACGCCTTGAAGCTGCCCGATCGCGCTGGCTAACTGTGCCTCTGCTTGGGCGATTTCTTCGGGACGCGCCCCGTTTTGTCGCTGACGAAGCTGCTGAACAGCTTGATCGTATTGGGCTTGGGCTTGACCGAGTTGAGCCTGGGCTTGGCCTAAGGCTTCCTTCGCGTTCTGCTCTTTACGCTGGAACTCATCTAGCGCATTTGCCGCGATTGCGCCTTGATTTGCCAATTCCTGCTGTCGCCGGGTCTGACGCCGGGCAAAATCTAGCGCAGAATTGGCATCCGAAATTACACCACGAACGCGAGTAATTTCGCTTTGAGTTCGATTCACATCGGCTTCCGCTTGACGGACTTCTTCGATCCGAGTTCCTGCTTTTAGCTGATTTAGTTTGGCTTGGGCTTCGGCAACTCGCGCCTGAGCTTGAATGCGTTCTGCTTCGGCATCTTTACCGTCCATGCGGGCAACAATCTGACCTTGCTCAACGCGATCGCCCTGATCCACCAAAAGTTGAACAATTCGCCCCGCCGCTTTAGGACTCAAATTGACGGTCTGATAGGGAATCACTTCACCACTTGCCGCAATTCTGACCGTAACTGTTTTCGCCTCTACCGGGGCCGTCGCTGTTCTAACATCTTGACGCGGAGCCAGATTGCGAGCGATCAGAAAGCCTGCTCCAGGAATTGCGATCGCACCTGCTGCCACTAATCCGACTAGCCAAGGAGCAGGCTTTCGAGTTTTGCCAATGAAGGGGAGATGCATTCGTCTAAATCCAATGTAGAGATGGGGATTAAGGAGACAGATAAACTAGATATTAATTGGCTCTGCCAATCTCCAAAGGAGCGCAAACGTTCAAATTTTTTAGACCTCTGACTTAGCCGCTAAGTTCTCTTCTATTCCTAGGCTGTCATAAAACCTTAACGAATGACATCAAACTTTAGACTCCTCTAGAGAAGCTTCTGCAGAAGGTTTCTGCTTTAAGGAGATTGACATATAAATTTACAGACTATGAACGGAATCATATCAAGTGTTGATTGCCTCTAAAGGTCGGGAAATCTTAAGGGTATTGGAGTGATCCAAGCCGGAGACCTCTAAAAAACTCAGTATCATTAGCTTAGTTTTTTTGCTGATACCCTGCCGTAGATGCTAAACAAGGTTCAACAGAGCCTAAATTTTTGAGTTGAGCCATCTTGCTAGGCTCAAAAATCACCTGTTGCAAACCGATGACCTTGAATGTTTTTTCTGTAAAAATGGCAGAACTATTCGGATTCGTCCGAGTCTAGCTGCATTCAGTACAATAACTGACATGCATTCTGCCTTCCTGTGACGATGATAGCCTATGAGTCCCTTGCCCAACCGTCCCCCTCAGTCTCCCACGCCCCTCTCAGCCAACAGTTCTACTGGAGGCGACGATACCGTGGAGACGCCCACGCCCATTGAGAAACCTGCTCTAATGCAGCCTCCCGCCCGCCCTGTGCGGCCTCAAGCGCCATCCGTGCCGTCCGCGCCTCCGCCAGCGGCTTCAGTTCCAGCTCCGCCTCCACCGCCTGAGCCTACTGCAACAGAGGCCATAGCAGAAGATCCGTTGGCGAGCGCTCGCCAGCAGCCTATTCCTGCTCCCAGTGAGCCGATGCAGTATCGAGCGATCGGGCTAGTGCGCGGTCGTTACGAGCCGTCTGATGAACAGTTCACCCGTGGCAACATGACCACAAGTGACGGAACTCTTGTAGAGGCCGTCCTTTTGGGCCGTGTGATGAGCTTGGTGAAAAATCATTTAGATCTCACTCAAGAGCATTTGTGGGTTGTATATCCCCGCACTCGCGATCGCCAAGAAGATTTGCATGTTCAGATCGTCGGGGTATGGGAGCCTGAGAATCTAATCAAGGAGGAGCTAGACGACTCTGACGAGGAAGTGCTCCCTTATGTGCCGTCTTCCGAGGTAGACGATAACTATTTCTCAATTCGAGGAGAAATTGTCTATCACTCTACTGATGACGGCTCCATGATTGTCAAGATTCAGCAAGCGCCTCGGAAAAAAGACGATCGCGCAAAAGCCTTTAAGCTCAAGCTGAAAGGGAATGTTTCAGGAAAAGCATTAGGCTATTTCTGGGATTTGCAAGTCCATCGAGAAGCAGGAGACTTGGTGGTCAGGCAAGGAACCTCGATTGGCATGATTCCTCCCCGGAAGAAGCCGAAGTTTGAGGGCCGAGGCGACTTTAGAGGCGGTTCGAGAGGGGGCGGCAAACCACCGTTCCGTCCCAAGAGTGGTGGCGCTCCGAGTCGACCAATGGGGGCTACCCCTCCAGCGCCCAAGCGTGATGCTCCGCTGCCAAAGCCCGTGAAGAAGAACGATCGCGGTGAGTCTCCTGAGACAGCAAAGTAAGCGACAACTAAATAGGCTACGCAAGGGGAGCAGGTCTGGCTCCCCTTTAATTTTTTTAAATCAATTTTTGTAAACGATAAAGCCTGCGATCGTATCTAATAATGCATCCGGTTCATCGGCTCGAATTGAATGTCCGCTCTGCTCAAAAATTCGCAAATCTGACTTTGGTATTGCTTCAGCAATTTCTTCCGAAAATTCGGGCGGGCAGATCCAGTCGTGCCGTCCTCCAATCACGAGAGTTGGAGCCGTAATCTTGGGCAAATCTTTCAATACGTCGTATGTTCGCAAGAAGCCCCCAAAGGCAACGTTGATTGCATCTACTGACAGAGTAGTGCGTTCCCACGAATCTTTAGCCGTATCTGGCTTGTAGCTCCTAGAGTAGAGCGGCTGCATCACTTGAAAGTATTCGTGAAGCTGGGCTTCAGATTGGAAGTTGCCTGCCCATAAGTAACGAGCGATCGCAATCTGTTCTGCTGTTCCTCGCTGTGCCAAATTCTCTTGCGCTCGCTGAAGGAAGCGGGAATCGGGGACGGTTGCGATCGCAATCAGATGCGATACCTGTTGTGGATAGCGGCTGGCATAAGTCAGCGCCACCATCCCACCGTAGGAACCGCCAATCACAATGATTTTGGTTAGGCCCAAATATTGCCGCAGCGCTTCGAGATCTTCGACGTTGTTATCGAGAGTGTAGGTCGATTTGTCGCCCCGTGCTGAGCGCCCCTGACCACGATGATCGATGTAAACAAGCTGCATCCGATCGGCAAGGCGCGAAAACGTCGGCTTGTAGGAGGTATGATCCGCTCCGGGTCCGCCATGCAGCAAGAAGGCGACAGGTTTTTCCTTCATGCGATCGCCATCTGGAACTAACCCCGCGCCTTCCACATCAAAGTAGATTTTTGTTCCACGAATACTGGCAAACATGACTTACGAGCCTCGCATATCTTGAGGAATAAAGGTGCGATCGTTCGGAATTGATGATACAGGCTCAGTCAAGGTGAATGTCCCTTGTTCAATCCACTGTTTCAACTCAAGGGCAACTTGGCGCGATCGATAAATGCTGGCAAGCGGTGCAACCCGAACAGATTTTCCGTCAATGATTAATTTGCCTGATTTCAACTGAGCATAGCTTACCAGTCCAAATGTCGGGCGTACCCGTCTTGGAATCGAGAAATCTACTATAGGCGCAACTAAATCCTGATCTTGAACCGCACAATGAACGATCACGTTTTCTGTGAGGACGGGTAACGGAATTCCAACGCCCAACATCAGTGATGGACCGTAGCCCCGCAAATAACAGCCTCTCACCCATTTAGCGTCCATTTGTTTCGCATCGCCCACGAGTGCCAACGTTGCTGCGGGACCGATTGGTGTTCGATTCGGCAGACGTTTTTGAAGCGGAAAATGCTGAGTTCCTTCCCATGTGACATACCCGATCGCACCCCCTAAAAAGACTCGCGTTCCAATGCCGATCAGGTCTAAATCTGGATCATTTAATAACGGTGAAATTGCGCCCGGATTTGAGTAAACCGCATTTCCCAAACGGGGTTGAAGCGGACCTAAATAAGTGAACAAAGCGCGATCTCCACCGTTCACGCCAACTATGAAGTTCTGATACAAATTGCGCGGATTGAACAGGTAAAACTGATTAATCGTATCCCGCGAAATAGTGGTCTCAAACGAGGCGCGAGGGTAGCAGTCTGTTACTTGTCCTACCGCTCTAAGCGGAACCGAGTGACCTGCAATCAATTCCTCAATCACATGTCCGCCGCCACGCTGTCTCACGCGGCTCTCGGCTCCCTCTCGGCGATCTTCCGCGTCACTCAGTTCCGTCGCCCCAGAATATTCTGCCGCTTGAGAGGCTCCTAGATACAAATCGACGGCTCCAAACCCTGCATAGGCTAGGACTCCATCAATCCAGCATTGCCGAATTTTAATTGGTGGATCGGTCTGTCCTAAGTTGAGGATTGCGCCAGACGACTCCATTGGCTCAAATGTCCCCGTTGTTACTACATCGACTTCTTTCGCCGTTTGAGCGACACCAACCTCAGCCACCTGAGCTTTAACTTCTTCCACAGTGCGAACAACGGCTTGTCCGCGCTGAATTTTGTCGTTGATTTCCGCAATCGATCGCATGAATGTATTTCCCCCAGTTGCTTAATTTACCTTGGGACAGATGAGAATCACCACATTCCACTGCATCCTAAGAAGGTAACGAAATTGCTAAGGAAAGATCAGACAGATGCTATTGCAAGAAAAAGAAACCGGAAGTTTAGTTGAAGTTTTAGACGTTCAGGCTCTCGTTAACCCGGCTGAGAATGCCGTCCCTGTTCGGATTCAAGACGGACAAGAAGAACAAGATCCCGAATCCTATGGAAAAGATGTGCTAGTGTTTCCGTCCGGTGAGAGCCTCCCGCGATGCTGGATGGATGCAGAATATCGTGCTGCCAAGTAGCTCTAATTTTGGGTGAGGAATGCTTCAAACGAAAAAATGTTTGACAAAAGCAGGCGCGATCGAGATAATAAAGATCGCGCTGAAAACAAAGCGCTCACCCGAACAAGGGACTGTAGTTCAATTGGTTAGAGCACCGCCCTGTCACGGCGGAAGTTGCGGGTTCGAGCCCCGTCAGTCCCGTAGAAAGATAAGAAGTAAACCATTTGAAGGCACGCTAGATTCTAGCGTGCCTTTTGCTTTAAGTCTTATTTCCAGCGAATCTGCTAGATCAGCGCGATCGCGGTTTCTTATCTATAAGTATGTAAGTCTGGCGAGTAACCAGTAAATCTCAAGCAGATTAAGATATTGCTATGACTCAGACGAGGCAAGTTGATGCTAAAAACTCAGGTTCTCTATGACACAGACTTTAATCTGTGGGTTCAGTCTCAACTTCAAGCGTTACGAGAAGGACGCTACGAGGATTTAGACTTAACTCACCTGTTGGAGGAGATTGAGGATTTGGCAAAGCGCGATCGACAAGCGTTGGAGAGTCATCTGGTAGTGATCTTTACTCATTTGCTGAAGTGGCAATTCCAGCCTGAACAGCAGTGTAATAGTTGGAAATCTTCCATTCGGAATTCAAGGATTAAGATCGCAAGGATTTTAAGAGATAGTCCGAGCTTGAAGAATTTCTTACCATCTGTGTTAGAAGAGGCTTACTCAGATGGGCGGAAAATTGCGGCAGATGAAACCAGTCTGGCCCTGCGCACGTTTCCAGAAGCGTCTCACTACACCTTGGAACAGGCTTTAGATGAGGACTTTCTGCCAGAGTCATGAAGCCAGCATCGCTGTACCGCTAGAATGAGGAATACAAAATCCCTCTCGTAGCGTTTTTTATGTCTGTTCGAGTTCGCATCGCCCCTAGTCCCACCGGAAATTTACACATTGGAACGGCGAGAACCGCTGTTTTCAACTGGCTGTTTGCGCGTCATCAAGGCGGCAAATTTATTCTGAGAATTGAAGATACGGATTTAGAGCGATCGCGGCCCGAATTTACGCAAAACATCCTCGACGGCTTAACCTGGCTGGGGTTGACTTGGGATGAAGGACCATTCTTTCAGAGCGATCGCTTGGATCTCTATGCTCAGAACATTCAATCCTTGCTCGATAAAGGTTTAGCCTATCGCGCTTATGACACGCCGGAAGAACTAGAGGCGATGCGAGAAGCGCAGAAAGCTCGTCATGAAGCCCCCCGCTACGATAATCGTCACCGAAACTTGACGCCAGAACAGCAAGCCGCATTTGAGGCAGAAGGTCGAAAAGCTGTGATTCGGTTCAAGATTGACGACGATCGCGAGATTTCTTGGACAGATTTAGTTCGCGGAACCGTCACTTGGAAAGGGCTTGATCTCGGCGGAGATATGGTAATTTCTCGTGCCGCAGATACGCATGGAATTGGTCAACCGCTCTACAACTTTGTAGTGGTGGTCGATGATATTGATATGCAGATCTCCCATGTGATTCGTGGAGAAGATCACATTGGTAATACGCCAAAGCAAATTTTGCTGTACGAGGCATTAGACGCAACCGTTCCAGAATTTGGGCACACGCCCTTAATCCTCAATCAAGCGGGTCAGAAGCTCTCGAAGCGCGATGGCGTTACGTCGATTTCTGACTTTAAGCAAATGGGTTACACCCCAGAAGGCATCACGAATTATATGACCCTGCTCGGCTGGTCTCCTCCAGAACCGATGACTGAAATTTTCACTCTTGCAGAAGCAGCACAGCAGTTCGGGTTCGATCGCGTGAATAAAGCCGGGGCGAAGTTCGATTGGGATAAGCTGAACTGGCTGAATGGACAGTATTTGCACTCGATGCCCGTGGAGCATGTTACCGATACCTTGATTCCGTATTGGCGAGATGCGAACTATCCGTTTGATGAAACCCGCGATCGCGACTGGCTTGAAAAAATTGCGGCCTTAGTCGCCCCGAGCCTATCAAGATTAGATGAAGCCGTTCCGATGACGCGCTATCTATTCATGCCATTAACCTTTACTGAAGATGCTAAAGCCCATCTCCAGCAAGACGGCTCTGCTGCTGCACTTAACGCCATTCTTGCGGCTACCGATCCTGATACTCAATTAACAGAAGATGCAATTCAAGCCATCATTAAACAGGTTGTGAAAGAGCAAAACCTGAAAAAAGGCTTGGTGATGAAGTCTTTGAGAGCCTCTTTGACTGGAGCGTTGCAAGGACCGGATTTGGTGCAATCGTGGCTGCTGTTGAATCAGAAAGGCATGGATCGCTATAGCTTTGAGCAAGCTATAGCGATCAGCGCTTCGCAAAATCTTTAACCACTCAGATTCGTAACGCTAGGGCTATGAATTGGGATAGCTGAACTCACAGTCTTTGTGATTTTAGTCTTTGTGATTTCGTTGCCTGAATGTCACGATTTACGTTACATTTAGTTAAGATTCTCTCATTAAAATGCTTGAAAAATTATTTATCCGTGCATAGGACAAAGGGTTAAACCCCATTTGAAGGGTGATTCACTCCTTCTGCATGAGTAAGAAAATCTTGCTTTTGAGTACGATTGAGATTAGTTGTTGTAGCCGTGATTGAGGTCGCCAGTTTATGAAATCATCCTGGAGAACAATCCTGTTATGGGCACTGCCCGCTTTAGTAGTTGGGTTTTTCCTGTGGCAAGGGTCATTCGCTCCAAACCCAGATGCAATAGCTAATAAAAATGCTGCCAATACCCGCATGACCTATGGGCGGTTCTTGGAGTATTTAGACAATAACCGGATTAAGAGCGTTGATCTATATGATGGTGGACGGACTGCCATTATCGAAGCGGTTGACCCCGAACTGGACAACCGGCTACAGCGCTTGCGGGTTGATCTTCCGGGAAATACGCCTGAGCTAATTACTCGTTTGCGGACGTCCAACATTAACTTTGATTCCCATCCGATTCGCAACGATGGCGCGGTATGGGGTCTTTTGGGTAACTTGGTCTTCCCAATTCTTTTACTGGGTGGCTTGTTCTTCTTGTTCCGTCGCTCTAGCAATGTTCCGGGTGGCCCTGGACAAGCGATGAGTTTCGGGAAATCTAAAGCGCGTTTTCAGATGGATGCTAAGACAGGCGTTTTGTTTGATGATGTCGCTGGAATTGAAGAAGCAAAAGAAGAGTTGCAAGAAGTTGTCACCTTCTTAAAGAAGCCTGAGCGCTTTACGGCAGTTGGAGCGCGTATTCCGAAGGGCGTCTTGCTCGTTGGACCTCCGGGAACAGGTAAGACGTTGTTGGCAAAAGCGATCGCAGGAGAAGCGGGAGTTCCATTCTTCTCGATTTCGGGTTCTGAGTTTGTCGAAATGTTTGTTGGTGTGGGCGCGTCTCGCGTTCGCGACTTGTTCAAAAAAGCTAAAGAAAATGCACCTTGCATCATCTTTATCGATGAGATTGATGCCGTTGGTCGTCAGCGTGGCGCAGGTATTGGCGGCGGCAACGATGAGCGGGAACAAACCTTGAACCAACTCTTGACCGAGATGGATGGTTTTGAGGGCAATACCGGAATCATTATCATCGCGGCAACCAACCGGGCGGATGTACTAGATTCTGCGCTCTTGCGTCCGGGTCGGTTTGACCGTCAGGTGATGGTAGACGTTCCCGATATTAAAGGTCGTCTCGAAGTCCTAGAAGTTCATGCGCGTGATAAAAAGATTGCCGACGAGGTTTCTCTCGAAGCGATCGCACGTCGCACCCCTGGATTCTCTGGTGCAGATTTAGCGAACTTGCTGAACGAAGCCGCAATCCTTACTGCTCGCCGTCGCAAGGATGCGATGACCATGCTAGAAATCGATGATGCTGTTGACCGGATCGTCGCTGGTATGGAGGGCACGCCACTGGTTGATAGCAAGAGTAAGCGCTTAATTGCCTATCACGAAGTCGGTCACGCGATCGTTGGTACGCTGGTGAAAGACCACGATCCGGTGCAGAAGGTGACGCTAGTTCCACGTGGTCAGGCACAAGGATTGACCTGGTTTACACCGTCTGAAGATCAGGGATTGATTTCGCGATCGCAGATTTTAGCCCGCATCAAAGGTGCATTGGGTGGACGGGCAGCAGAGGCGGTCATCTTTGGGGATGCAGAGATCACAACTGGAGCCGGAAACGACTTACAGCAGTTGACGGGCATGGCGAGACAAATGGTAACTCGCTTCGGCATGTCTCCTCTCGGTCCAATGTCTCTTGAAAGTCAGCAAGGCGAAGTCTTCTTGGGTGGTGGTTGGATGACGCGATCGGAGTACTCCGAAGATATCGCATCTCGCATTGACGCCCAGGTTCACGACATTGTGGAACGCTGCTATCAAGAAACCTGTCAGATCATGCGAGACAACCGCGAAGTTATCGATCGCTTAGTTGACTTGCTAATCGAGAAAGAAACGATCGAGGGTGATGAGTTCCGTCAGATTGTGGCAGAGTACACGACGGTTCCTGAGAAGGAGCGCTTTGTTCCTGTTCTCTAGGTTCAAACTTAGATGTCAGACTTGAGAAATAGGGGTTGCCACGGCGGCCCCTATTTTTTATGCGGCCTAACCAATATTTAGAGATTGCGAAATTTAAGTGTAGTCTTCTGTATTATTTGTAGTACAATAATAAATCTGATCGCCAGTACTTCTATGAAGAGACACCTTTACTAGCTCTACGCGCTAGACGTTCTCAAAAATTTTCTGCTGATACCAGTCTTGCAAGCCCTCCGCTTGCCCGAATCGAGATAGCTAAGATAGTCTGTCTCGCGATTTCTGTTTGAATCGAATTCAACATCCGTCAGGGCGACCTACTTTAGCCGCTCCCAGGAGGTTATATGGCTAAGTTTCAAAATATCGTTTTTTACTTCCGCAACTACTGGAGAGTCTCTCTTTTCAGTGTTGCAATGATGAGTCTGTTCGAGATTTTCGATCTGTTCGTTCCCTACGCGATCGGGCAAATTCTTAATGTTCTGTCTGGTCAAGCGGTCGATCGCCCTACTCAAGGGGTGATTGATGGGATTGCTCAATGGGTTGGAGTGGGCAGCCGTTTAGAGTTGGATAATCGCACCTTCACACTTGCTGTCTTGCTCATTCTAGTGTTTATTATCTCCGTGGGCCGCGCTCCAATTCAACCTTGGCTTGGGGCATGGTTCTCGTGGGATACAGCATTCCGGGCGCGCCGCGAGAACGCTGAAAAAGCAATTCAGAAAGTGTTGACGCTACCAATAGAATTTTATGACGAAAATAATCCTGGACGTATTTCTGCCCGCGTTGCAAAAGGATTATCTAATCATACCTGGAGTTATCCTGAAGTCGTTGGAAATTTGCTTCCGCGTTTCTTTCGAGTCTTTGGTATTTTCGTTGTCGTTTTTCTGATCGAGTGGCGAATTGCAATATTGCTGCTCGTTTGTTTTGTAGGAATCGTAGGATTCAATCTACTAGGGCTTAAGCGCCTTTCTAGTCAAGAAGAGAAGCTCGACAAATACATGGAGGACACCGAAAGTCGAACATCTGAAATTATCACCAACATTAAAACGGTCAAAGCGTTTGCAACCGAAACCTCAGAATTGAAACGGCAGCGGCAACGCCTCGATCGCGAGTTCAAGGTGCTGGACTATCGGATTCACAAAGGCTACGTCAACCTTGCTATGTACGAACGCATCGTTGTCCAGTCCAGTGTTTTCCTCGTGTTTGTGCTGACAGTAATTGCAACGGCTCAAGGCAACATTTCCTTGGGGCACTTCATTACAACGTTCACCGTGTCCAGCATGGCGTTTGCGGAAGTTGAACCGATTAGTCAAGTTGCAGAATTTCTAGCTCGTCGCTATGGCTCAATGATTCGCTTTCACGAGTTTATGCAGTTACCTGTTGGAACCGATGCAAGTGCAATAGATCGGTCGCGCTATCCGAATGAAACTGCGGAATCCATTCCTAGTTATCAGTTCACAGGGAAAGTCGAGTTTTCCCACCTCACCTTTGGATATGCAGCAGACCGCCCAGTTTTAAAGGATATCAATCTTTTAATTGAGCCATATCAAACGGTTGCCTTAGTGGGGCGATCGGGTTCCGGTAAATCAACTCTCGTAAAGCTCCTGTTTCGCTACTTTGAACCGAATCAAGGTGCAATTCTAATGGACGGCTACGATATCCGACGATTAGATATCACAGGGTATCGAAAGCGACTGGCGATCGTGCATCAAGAAGTTGATATCTTCAACGGAACGCTGTTAGACAATTTAATCTATGGCAATCCCAACGCCACGATGCATCAAGTTCGCGAAGCCTGTCGAATTGCTCAGGCAGACGACTTCATTCAGCAGATGCCCGCCAAATATTCTACGGTTGTTGGAGAACGGGGAGTTAGGCTTTCAGGGGGTCAGCGCCAACGGATTGGCATCGCGCGTGCCTTGATTGTTGACCCTGATGTGCTGATCTTCGATGAAGCGACATCGAGTTTGGATTACGAGTCAGAGCGATCAATTCAGTTGGCGATGCGATCGCTGCTTGGAACTCGTACTCTGATTATCATTGCTCACCGTCTCAGTACGGTTCGAGAAGCTGACAAAATCGTGGTGCTAGACAAAGGTAGCATTGCCGAAGTCGGAAGCCACGAAGAACTCCTTCATCATGGTGGTATCTATCAACGTTTACACGCGCTGCAAGAGACGGGAGAACTGCTCGCCTAAATCAGTGAACCGATGTTAGGGGTAAGTCTAGCGCTTACCCTTTTCTAAATTATTTTCTAAATTATGCAAATTTATTGAGCTTACATTCTTCTATCAGTTACAGCCTTTTCCAGCCTAATGAGGTACAAGCTAGAGTAATGTAAAGTGCCA
>NZ_JCACKG010000263.1:0-2541 GCF_059505265.1 Myxacorys chilensis
TGCGGCTCGGCGGCGCGCCGGTGCAGGCACTTATCCGGGACCGGAGGGTCCTGCGCCCTGGCGATACCGTGGGCCTCTCCATCCAGCCCGGGGGACTGCAGCTCTTCGATGCGGCGACCGGCCTGCGCCTCTGATCCGACAACTCATCGACACTTCAAGGAGTCCAGCGTGACCGCGACGTTCAACGGCTTGGGAGTCAACCTGAGCAACCTCTACCGGCTCTCCGGCGCCCAGACGCGGTCCATCTCGCCCGAGAACTTCACGGGCGAGAAAGGCAAGGGCGGCATGGCCACCGAAGGAACGGGAGCAAGCTGCGCCCGCGGCCTCGGGCAGGGCTGGAAGGTGTCTCCCTCGATCCGCATCGAGCCCGGCGAGGTGCGGACCCTGGCCGCGATCGAGGGATCGGGCGCGATCCAGCAGATCTGGCTCACCACGGCGAACCTGCGCTGGCGCGACCTGATCCTGCGCATCTACTGGGATGGGCAAGAGCACCCTTCGGTCGAATGCCCCATCGGCGACTTCTTCTGCTCGGGCTGGAACCAGTTCGCGCAGGTCACCTCGCTGGCGGTCTGCGTGAACCCGGGGCGTGCTTTCAACTGCTACTGGGAGATGCCGTTCCGGAAGTCGGCCCGCATCACGCTCGAGAACCGCGATCCCGACGACCATGGGATCGTCTACTACCAGATCAACTACGCTTTGACGGAGGTGCCGGAGGACGCCGCCTACTTCCACGCCCAGTTCCGCCGCACGAACCCCCTGCCCTTCAAGCAGGACTACGTGATCCTCGACGGGGTGCGCGGGCGCGGGCACTACGTCGGCACCTACATGGCCTGGGGCGTCAACAACTCCGGCTGGTGGGGCGAGGGCGAGATCAAGTTCTTCATGGATGGCGACACGGACTTCCCGACCATCTGCGGCACCGGGACAGAGGACTACTTCTGCGGCGCCTACAACTTCGACGGCGGCGTCGTGGACGATACCATGGGCAGCCGCTACCGCGAGTTCACCACGCCCTACTCCGGCCTGCCTCAGGTGCTGCGCCCCGACGGCACCTACCGCTCCCAGCAGCGCTTCGGGATGTACCGCTGGCATCTGACCGACCCGATCCGCTTCGAGCAGGACCTGCGCGTGACCATCCAAGCCCTGGGATGGCGGACCGAGAAGACGGATCGCCGCTACCTCCCCCTTCAGGACGATATCGCCTCGGTCGCGTTCTGGTATCAGACCCTCCCGGCGACCCCGTTCCCGCCGCTCCCCGACCGGGACTACCTGGAAGTCATCTGAGGGCCAGGCACATGCAGCCGATACGTGTCGGTGTTGTGGGCTGTGGTGAGGCGGCGCAGGTCCTCCACCTGCCGGCCTTGGCCGAGCTTCCCGGGCTCTTCCGGGTGGTGGCGCTCTGCGACCTCAGCCGAAGCGTCGTCGAGGCCTTGGAGCCGAGATGCCCAGGGGCCGCCCTGTCCTGCGATCCCCGAGAACTCGTCGCTCGGGCCGACGTCGAGGCTGTGCTGGTAGCCAATCCTCATGTCCATCACGCGGAGGTCGCACTGGCCGCCCTGGCCCAAGGCAAGCACGTCCTGGTCGAGAAGCCGCTTTGCGTTTCGTTGGGCGAACTGGACCGTCTCGAGGACCTCGCGCGACGCACGGGCCTAGTCGTGCAGGTCGGGTACATGCGGCGCCACGCCGAGGCCTTTCTTCGGGCGGCTGCCGAGGTCGGGGAACAGAGCTCCGGCATCCGCTTCGCCCGCTTCCACGACATCGTCGGGAAGAACGCCACCATCGTCGCAGACGCGGCGACGGTGGCACGGCCGGATGACTTGCCAAAGGACTTCGCCGAACGAACGGCCGAAGCCGAACGGCTCCGGTATGCCGAAGCCATCGGCTCGGACGACCCCTCGCTGGTCAAGGCCTACGGGCAACTGTTGGGCCTTGTTAGCCATGACATCTCGGCCATGCGCGAGTTGCTGGGTCGCCCTCAGCGGGTGCTCCACGCCTGGCAGCGCCGTGGAGGGGTTTATCTCGGCATCGCCTTCGACTTCGGAGACTTCGTCGCGGAGGTGATATCGGGAGTCGATGAGGTCCCCCGCTACGATACCCACTTCGAGGTCTTCACGGCCGACCGGGTGATCCGCGTCGACTACCCCCCGCCCTATATCCGGCACGTGCCCGCTCGGCTGACACTCACGCGCCCGGCCGGGTCCTCGGGGGTCGAGACAAGCGTCTCTTTCGAGTCCCGGGCCGATCCCTTCACGGCGGAGTGGCAAGCCTTCCACAAGGCCATTCGAACGGGCGCCTCGCCCAAGACCTCCATCGCGGACTCGCGCGAGGATCTCGAACTGTTTGCCGAAATCATGAGTATCCTTCAGGTCTCTTGACGATTTCGCCCGCCCCGAAATGGGTGCAGGAACCCTGGGCGATTCCTGCACCTCCCATGGCAAGACGATTTCCATGGAAGGCGAGGATGAGGACGACCCCGACGATTGGACCTGCTGCCACGCTCGCGAGCGCGAGGCGCAGGTCCAAGGGTGTGCCCAATTCGAT
>NZ_JCACKG010000264.1:0-44017 GCF_059505265.1 Myxacorys chilensis
TGAACAAGGATACTACTCTTAGCTCCCTGTCCGATTTTTGGGTGTCATTTCACTTATTATCAGCCATCCTAGGTTCCAAATTGGAGGCAGTTTCCTCCCTTGAGGAATTGCTAATGGGCATTTAGTTTAGTTAATGGTAATCGAATTGGAGATGGAATCTTCTGGTTAAGCGTTGCTCTCGGATGTAGGGAAGTTAAAACCTTGCCTAAGATTTAGAACAAAGGCTGATTTAAAGCTTTCAGGAGGGATCAGTGATACCAAAATTGAGCGAGGCAATCATTCGTCACCACACGATCGCTCAATCGTTTGAACGGGGACAGGGTTATTACTGGGCTGGTTCAGTTAATTCTCTGATTCAACGCGGCGATCGCTTATTTGCCAAGGTTGAAGGCAGCGAAGTAAACGCTTACCAGGTCGATGTTCATTTTGATCAAGGTGGTATTACCCGTGCGACCTGTACCTGTCCCTACGATTATGAAGGATGGTGTAAGCACATCGTTGCAGTCCTCCTAACCTGCCTACATCAGCCCGATCGCATTGAGCAGCGTCCTGAACTGGCTGCATTGCTGGCTTCTCTTAACCATGAGCAGTTGCAAACGATCGTGCAAAATCTTGCTAGCGAGCAGCCAGAATGGGTGGATGCAGTCGAGGTTCAGATTGCCTTACTGACCCAATCCAAAACCCAAACATCACAAAAGGCTCCTCGCCGGACTACCGTTGATCCTAAACCGATTGAGCGGCAAGTTGAGCGAATTATCAATCGGTATGTAGAGCAGTGGAATGATGAACTCGCTCTGGATGAAATTCGGGAGATTATTCAAAAAGCAGACCAATTTCTTGAGCAGGGTGACGGCAATAATGCGCTGATCATTTTGGGTGCGATCGCTCGTTCCTATGTGCAGGACTGGATGAACTTGGATGGTTCCAGTGGTGAAAGTGGAGCGTTTTTTGAAGAGTTAGATGATGCCCTAACTGAAGCGATTTTGAGTACTGAGTTATCAGCAAGCGAATTTCAGCAATGGCAAAAGGAACTAAAGAACTGGCAAAAAGAGGTTGACGATTATGGCGTTGATAGCTTTAAGATGAGCCTTATTGCGCTACAGCAGGGATGGGACTACCCGCCCCTTCGGGAGGTCTTACAGGGAAACGTTACTGAATCAGGTGCTTCGTCTTCCCAAGCACCTGATTTTGCTGATGATCTTGCCCGGATTCGGCTCAAGATTCTAGAGCGGCAGGGCAGACATCAAGAGTATCTCTATCTTGCAGAAGCAGAAGGGCAGACTGATTGCTACCTGCGAATGCTGCTGTGCTGGGGCGATCGCCTCCTCCGTTCGCCCCAGCACAGCAGCAAATGAGTACACCAGGAGAGGCTTTGGCTTTAGCGCAAACCCTGCGAGAGCGGGGAGAACTGGAACAGGCACTCAAGATTGCAACGAAAGGGCTATCGCTGGGTGGTCATGATCAGTATCAATTAGCCATTTGGACAAGCGAACTGGCAGAGGGCATGGATCAGGAGATTGCCCTCCAGACGAGATTAAAAGGATTTCAACTCCAACCCTCCCTGCCGGATTACCTGAAGCTGAAGGAGTTAGCGGGTCATCGCTGGGATTCCCTGCAACCAGACTTACTAACCCAGTTGCGGCAAGACTCCAGCAGCCTGAGTGCGAAGGCAAAAGCTGCCATTTTTTTAAAGGAAGGCTTGATTGATGATGCGATCGCCACAGTCACTCAGCTCAGTTCCTACCAGCCAGACCTTATTCATCCAGTCATGGATGCGGCTGTTACCCATCGTCCTGAATGGGTGATTGAAAACGCCCGTCCCCGTGCTGAAGCAATTATGAATGCAGCTCAAGCGCAGTATTACTATCACGCGATTAACTGGCTGCGTCGAGTCCGGGCTGCCTATCTTCAGTTGAGGCAGCAGGAGGAATGGAAACGGTATCGTACAGCCCTGATGCAAACCCATGTCCGTAAATGCAAGTTAGTTTCAATGCTGCAACAGCGAGACTTGACTTGAAGGTTATAAGCCCGAGAGGTAAACATGGCTTCATCAGCAGTATCAAAAAGAATTTCTACCCTTGCCCAGATTGCTCAAGAGTTGCGTCAGGGCAAAGATTTTAACATCACTCGTCTAACTAGCCTCAAAAGCCTTTGTGCTGATCCTCAAGCAGCAGGGCAATTTTGCTTGTATCTTGCTCGGTTAACTCAGCAGAAATTGCAGGATAAAGAGAAGCCAGACCATCTTGAAGAAGAAATCTGGTTGCATTGTAAGCATCTCATCAATGAAGCAACCCTTGAAATGGAAACGTATTTAGCAGAACCCACAAAAGAAGGAGAAAAGTTACTTCAAAATCTTTTATCAAGAGTAAGAGAAGTAAACAATCAGTATAAAAATCAAAACTGGGGACCCGTACGGATTATTCAAAGCACAGATGCTTTATTAATTGAAAAGGCTCTATGTGGTATTCTACGCCCTTCTGAATCTAGTGATTGGGGATACCAGCTTGCTAGAGAATACGCAGAGAAATATAACCCGAGATATGGCAATGGACTTATTCCAGAATCGGCACCGATGGTTGAGGATATTGCCAACTTCTGGAGCCAGTATTACTTTCGAGAACCCTTGGACGAATGGCTGAATCGTCAAAAAAGTCACTCAAAAGCATCTCGAAAGAAGTCGTAAATGGTAAAGAAGCTTTGGAAGTAAACCATTGAGCAATCGGGAGGTATTGAAACTGCAATGGCGAAACAAAAGAACTCGGAAAGCTCTTTCGATCGTGGGGAGCATCTCCTCAATGCGTTAATCCAACAGAAAAATCAAGCCAAGCGGATAGTTGCACTCAAGGAACTATCTCCCAAAACCTATGAAACGCTTCTAGTCCAGTGGCGTAATGATCACCAGCGACGCAGCAATTTATGGAAAGCAATGAAACAATTGGGGCTAATTTAATATGAATGTAAAAGTCATCATTGAAGTTTCTATTCCACCTGAAGAAAAAGATTTTGATAGCTTGAGAATGGCAGCATTTAGGCTGACTAATAATCCAAGAAGTATAACTGTGCAAACTACTCAAGCAGGTGATTCTCTTGCAGAGCCACTCCGTGACCGCATTTCCCTGATCACTAACTTCACCGTGAGAACAACAGCTCAGTATAAAGTTGTTGATAATATTGCAGATGAGTTTGAATACCAGAACTTTGACCTGAAAGGCTACCAGGACATGAGTATTTCATTTTCTAAATAAGCAGGAGAAACTGCCAATGAGTGAATACCAGTATTATGAATTTCAAGCGATCGACCGTCCCTTGACCAAGAAAGAGCAGGATGAAATTCGTCAGCTTTCCAGTCGAGTTCAACTTACACCCAATCAAGCCATTTTCCTTTACAACTATGGCAACTTTCGGGGCGATCCAGAGAAAGTACTGACCCAGTACTTTGACATGATGTTCTACATCGCCAACTGGGGCACTTGGCAACTGATGTTTCGGTTTCCGAAAGCGATCGCTGACGCAAGCAGGTTTCAGCCCTACGAACTTCCCGACACAGTGACCGTTTCAACGACCTCCAAGTACATCATTCTGGATATCCAAATTACCGAGGAAGAAGGCATAGGCGGTTGGATTGAGGGAGAAGGCTGGATGCCACGTTTGCTGCCGCTTCGAGATGAACTGTTGAACGGCGATTTGCGTCTGTTGTATCTGGTCTGGCTGCGAACAGCACCCTATCTTGCGGAAAATACCTTGGAAGATGATCCCGTTGAACCTCCCATTCCGCCCAACCTGGACAAGCTTTCTGAGTCACTACAAGCGTTTGTGGAACTGGTAGAGCTTGATCCGAATTTAGTTGCTGCGGCAGCCCAGGCAAGCGATCGCCAAGAAACGATCGTAGAGCCACCACTTGAGAACTGGTTGCCTGCTCTATCAGCCGATGAAAAGCAGGAATTTTTGCTGAAACTGGTGCGACGAGAACCGCACGTTGATTTGCAACTGATTCACCGCTTAAAGGAACTGGCAGGAGCAACTCAATCCGCGCCTCGATCAAACTCAGGACATCGACGGCTCTCTGAACTGCAAGAAATTGCTGAGACGATCAGAAACAAGCACCACCGCAAGGAACAGGATGCCGCAAGAAAAAAGCGGATCAAGGAACTGGAAGCCCTGGCACCGAGAGAAGCTCAAACATGGAAGCGAGTGGCAGAACTGATTGAGTTGAAGCAGGCTAAACCCTATGATGAAGCCACCGCCCTCCTCAAAGACCTGCGTGATTTGGCAGAACATCAAGGACGAGTAGCCGAATTTGTCCAGCGCTTTGAGCAGCTTAAGTCAGACTACCAAAACCGTCCCGCCTTAATTGCACGATTCAAGACTATTAAAGTGTAATGGGTCAATCCAGACAGCTCTCTTCAGAAACACTGAGGCAATCACTCAATGAGAGAATCAGTACCCCATAGCGCACAGTCCTGGAAGAGGGTTTCCCTCCGTAGGGGAATGTGTAAGAGAGCGCAAGCCATTCAACACTTCTCGCAGGCTGTGTTCCCGTTGTGGGGCATCTTGGGTCATCAGCGTTAGGTATGGAGCGACAAATGCCCACTCTATCATCGCTCACATCGCTCGGATAGGGGTTTCTGCTTATGCCTCAGCTTAACCAAAAGTGCATAACACCCTATAGGCAAAGAGAAAATAGTGAAAGGTGTGTGAATCTAAAGTTTCATCATCTAGAGAGATTGTCCCCCGGAGACTTCTATTCTCTGTCCATTCACCCATCGATTTTCTTCAGACAGCAACGCGACGATCGCGCCGCCAATGTCATCCGGCACACCGACGCGACCGAGAGCGGTTTGCGAAGCGATGAAGCTGTTAATTTCTGGCTTGTCCCGTACTACACCACCCCCAAAATCCGTTTCGATCGCGCCTGGAGCGATCGCATTCACCGCAATCTGTCTTTGACCCAATTCCTTCGCCAGGTATCGAGTTAAAACCTCGATCGCGCCCTTCGCGCTGGCATAAGCGGCATAGCCTGGTGAGGTAAACCGAGCAAGACCTGTCGAGAGATTGACGATACGTCCTCCGTCTTTGAGTAAAGGAAGCAGTTTTTGGGTGAGGAAGAAAACCCCTTTCACATGAGTGTTGAACAAATGGTCGAACTCGTCCTCGGTCGTTTCTGCAAACGGTGCATACACACCCATTCCAGCATTGTTGACGAGGAAATCAAACTGCTCAGCTTGCCAGGTGTCTTGGAGGGATTGCTTAACATTCGTCACAAATTCGTCAAAGGTTTTTGTGTTCGCAGTATCGAGTTGCAGTGCTATAGCTTTACTGCCCAGTTCTTCAATCGCAGATACGACAGTTTTGGCTTCCGCCTCATTGCTGCGATACGTCACGATCACACTGACTCCTTTTTTTGCCAGCGCCAAAGCGGTATTCTTGCCCAGTCCTCGGCTCGATCCGGTAATTAAAGCGATTTTTGCCTTATCTTTCGTCATTGCCTTATCCTTGCAGTTATGTCTTCTAGCTGAGTTCATCATAGGTTTGAAAAGCGTTTCTCTAAATACACAAACCTTGCAGATGATTGCCTAATCCTCTCAAGCAAGGCGTTGACAAAAGAGAAGTACGCTTATAATGAGCGCGTGAAGATGGTTCAATGAGTCAGGACTTCAGCATGACGATTAAAGCACCCAGCCACAAGACAGCGATTAGCAAATGTGGAGAACTGGCAGCGTTGGTCGCTCGGCACACTGATAGCAAGGGGAACGGTACTCATGCAACCGAGATTAATTCCTTAGACTTCATGCGGGTGTCTGATACTTCCACAGTTATGCGGAGCGTCACCGAGCCGATTCTCAGTATTGGTGTTCAAGGCAAGAAGAAAGTGTTGGTGAACCAGGAAGCCTATGAGTATGGCATTGCTCAATATCTCGTGGTTTCGGTTGATTTGCCACTGTGGGGATGTGCGATCGAGGCAACACCCGACAAGCCGTATTTGGGATTTAAGCTGAATTTAGACCCCGTTCAACTGTGTGACATTATTGCTCAAACGAACCCAAGCATGGGCAAAAAGGACAACTCGGTTAGAGGTTGGTTTATTAGCGATGCCGACCCATCGTTGATTGATTGTGCCATTCGGCTGACACAGCTTCTGGACACCCCACAGGATATTCCATTCCTCGCACCGATGATCATTCGCGAAATTTACTACCGTCTGCTTATGGGTGAACAAGGTGAAGCGATTCGTCAGATTGCTGCCTCTGGCAGTACCATGCAGCGCATTGCTGAAGTGATCAAACAAATCAAGGCTGACTTCACAAAGCCGCTGCGAGTTGAAGATCTCGCTGAGCAAGCCAATATGTCTGCTTCGTCATTTCATCGCCACTTCAAGGAAGTCACCTCAATGAGTCCGCTTCAATATCAGAAGCAATTAAGGCTATTGATAGCGCGTCATCTGATGCTGGCTGAAAATGTGGATGCGACGAGTGCTGCTTATCAGGTGGGGTATGAAAGCCCTTCACAGTTCAGCCGCGAATATTCGCGCCTATTCGGTGCGCCACCGATTCGGGACATTGAACGACTGCGATCGGCTTGAAAAGCTGTCACAACTTCCCCCGTTTGTGATTTAGATCAACATTGGTAGGATGTCCTGAATATCACGGGAACCATAACAAAAGCCACTCAGCAGAGCTGCTAAGAGGCTAAAAGTGCTATTTGGTGTAGGGTACCCATGAATTTACTAATTGCGCTGATGCTGGTTGCCGCAGTTGCGATGGTTTTGACAACTTTGAGCTTGCTGATTCTACTGATGCAGGAGTTTAATCGACAGAACCAACAATCGATCGGGGCAAAGCCTAAGACACCGCGATCGCTAAATCTTCAGAACCTACCAACTCAAGGCTCATCTAGCAGAGAGCAATATCAAAAGCCTACAAAACCGACTCAATCAAGTTTGCCTTTACAGCAAATACCTCTATCGCAACCGTCACCTAAGCAGCCAACTAAATCTACCAACATGCGGGTTAGTAGTCAGACAAGAACTAAACTGATTCAGCTTGCTGGTCATGACGCTGCTTTAGCAGATAGGTTGGTCAAGAAAGTCCACACTAATCATCCCGATCGTTCTGCCCAGTGGTGCTGGGAAAAAGCAATCTGTGATTTGGAACGCGATCGCAGAATTTAGCACGCATGGCTTATAAGCCAAGGTGGCGACATTGGTTGCCGTTGCTGTATTTTGGCTACCGCGATCGCACCTTCAACGACGGTGTAAATGGAGTATTGATCAAAGATTATTGTGATCGAAAACTTGTTGAACGCGCAGTATTTCCTAGTGTATTCTCACTAATTTCGCTCCATTCTCTGATACTCGAAATCTCTATAGTGCGAATAACTGCTTCCACAGGTAACAGGATTGTTTCTCTAGTTAGGTTAGCATAGGTTAAGCATAGAGTTCACGATTAAATGGAATGCTCATTTCAAACGGCGCAATTGTGATTTTAACAACATTATAAACATTGTTAAAATATGTTTTTAACCATTGTTATGATGGCAGAATTTTGTCTGAATTTATATTAATACGTATATCTAATATTCATTCACTGATATTAACATTTAAGCAATCTGAGTGATATTGAAAATAATCAACGATCGATTGCTCTTATGTGTTAATAAAGTGCAACTAACATTTTGTGAAGTGCTAGCGCAACAGATACAACAGACAGTGATATCGCGAACTACAGCGAGTACTTCAGCTATTTAATTAAATGCTTTAAATTTGAGCTTCACGCTTTGGATAGACGTAATTGGAGAAGCAAAATCATTACGTTGCTATTGATGTCTTTAATTATGCTCTCTGTAAGAAGAAATATATGATGGCAAAAACCACTCCAACGACGGTCAGTGAAATTGCTTCACGCTTTATGCACACGCTGCAAAACATTGAAGCAACTGGTGATGTTAATCCCCTCGTTGCTTTATTCTCCGAAGACGCAGAACTAATGAACTTAGCAATGCATGAACCTCTGACCGGAAAGAATGGTGCACATCGGTTTTGGGAGAAGTATTTATCGGTGTTTGAGCAGATTCATTCTGAGTTCAATCATGTCGTTGAGAGCAATGGCACGATCGTGTTGGAGTGGATTTCAAAGGGCACGTTATCTACATCCGAAGAAATCACTTATCGAGGAGTGAGTGTGCTGGAACTGAACCATGAACAGGTACATCGCTTTCGTACTTACTATGATTCAGCAGCCTTTCTACCGAACGGTGCTAAGCAAGGATAGAAGCCATTTTTTAATGCATTAATCAATAAGTCAATAATAAGTTGAGGTGTCATGAATTATCTTGTTGCCGTTTTACCTGATCGAATTCAAGCAGAAGCAGCCTACACTGCTTTGGAAAAAGAAGGGTTACCAGAGACTCAAGTTAATATTCTGGGCAGGGGCTATCAGAGCGCCGATGAATATGGGTTGATTGATCCTAATCAGCAAGCCCGCAAAGGTGCAAAACGCCTAGTGTACGGGTTGGTGCCGTTTGGATTCGTGGCGGGTTATGCATTCAATTTTCTGACGGGCATTGAGATTCTTCCCGCGATCGCGCCTGTCGGAAATCACATCATTGGTGGACTGTTAGGAGCGGCTTCGGGCGCGTTAGGGGCTTACTTTGTTGGCGGTGGTGTGGGTTTAACCGTTGGGAGTGGAGATGCTCTGCCGTACCGCAATCGTCTGAATGCAGGTAAGTACTTAATTGTAGTGAAAGGAACTGACGAGTTAACTCGTCAGGCCACTCGTGTATTGCGCCAGTTTGAGCCTGAAGAGCTTCAAGGATATGCTGAACTAACCTCTGCCTAAATGGGCTGACCAATTGCTCTTCAGTTTCAGTTCCTTCCATCCGCGATGCGTTTATCGGGGATGGAAGGTCTGATTAAAGCGGTTCACCGGAGTGTTACTCCTCATGCATCCGCAAGCCCTACGTGATTTGTTAGACCTGCGATCGCGCCACTCGTAAATAGCAAGATCAACATGTCCGTTGAGCGCACGATTTTTCCTACTTCTAATTTTTACTACTTCTCAAGTAACGGTAGAAATTGACGAATTAACCCGATCATGACCGCAGGTAATTCCAGCTGAGGCGTCAATCCAACTTCATCAAGTTGATAGAAGATGGGAATGGCTTGCGGATTTAATGCTGCAAGACGACGACCGATTTCTGGAGTAGCAAACTCAGCGCCCTTTCCCCAAATCATAGCCGTAGGAACCGTCAGGCTCGGAAGGTATTGAGACAAATCAAAACACAAATCTCCCCGGACAAAGGAGAGCGCAGCATACTCCGCGTTGTTGTGTTGAGCAGACTGGAGATAAGCCTCGACAATTTCAGGATAAACTCGTTCTGGATGGGCAAACTGGCGCTGCTCCAAGAAACTGCGAATGCCAAAACTGTTCGCGACTCCTGCACTATAAAGCAGTTGACTGATCACCGGAAGATTGACGGATTTGGCAAATTGAGCGGCAGCACTGCGGCGATAGTCTTGCCCAAATTCGGCTAAACCAGCGGCGGTGGTAACAATCAGAGACTTAAACAAATCAGGACGATCGGCGGCAGCACGGAGCGTAAACGCTGCTGTCAAGGCCGAGGCAATCACGGTCACTGGAACCGTGCAGGTCTGCTCTAAAAATTCTGTGATGATCGTGATGTAATCCTCAACCTGATAGGTGCGGGCAGGATGGTCAGACCGTCCCCAGCCGATTAAATCGGGGGCCAACACGCGATACTCCGCCGCAAAAGCAGGGTAGACTTTTGACCACTCGTAGGCAGAAGAGCCACCACCAAAACCGTGTAGAAAAACCAGCGTTTCCTTGAAGTCCACACTGTTGTCCCACGGTTTTCCTTGCGCGGTGTAGTAGACCATCCTGCCAAACTGAGTCATGATCGAGCGGCTACCAAAGCCAGGAGGTACAAACATCAGCTAACCTCATCTACGCTGCAAGAGTTGTTGTCTCGATCGTGCAGACAGAATGAGAAGAATGCCTCATTCTAGAGTTGCATCGCATCACATTCTACGGTTTAGTACAGCGCACATTCTAGTTCATGCGGCTAGAGTTACCGGAGGCGGCGACTTCTTGGAAATAAGGCGCTGATGGCGCTCAACAACTTATCTGGATCGACGGGTTTTGGAATGTGCTGCTGGAATCCAGCCGCGATCGCTTGCTGCCGATCAAACTCGCCCGCGTAGGCAGTTAGAGCAATCGCCGGAACTTGTCTCGCTGGCTCTAGCGAGTCTAAAGAGCGCACTCGCTGCATCAGCATATAGCCATCCATCTCTGGCATTCCAATGTCACTCACCACCAAATCGGGAATAGCTTGCTCGATGAATTGAAGCGCTTCGATGCCCGATGAAACGCTGGTCACGATCGCGTTCGCTTGCTCTAGCACAAAGACAACAAAGTCCCGCGAGTCTGCCTCATCATCCACGACTAAAACGTGGATGTTGCTTAAATCATTCGTCAAATCGAAGGAGGGTTCTGGAGCCGGCAGTTCACGCGATCGCGCCGCAAGTGGAATTTGAACTGTAAATGTTGCACCTAGCCCTTCGCCAAGGCTATCGACCGCAACCGTTCCTCCATGCAGTTCGACAATTTGTTGTACGATCGCCAGTCCTAATCCCAAACCGCCAAACTTGCGCGTAGTCGCTCCATCTTCTTGCCGAAAATAGTCAAACACATGCGGCAGAAAGTCAGGCTGGATACCCTTTCCAGTATCTGTCACTTGAAGTTGGGCATGAGCCTTAGTTTGGGTTAGCGTAATGCTGATTTGCCCGCCTTGAGGGGTAAATTTCACAGCGTTGGATAAAAGATTCCAGACTACTTGCTGCAATCGCCCAGCATCGCCCATCACCATTCCAACATGAGGTGAAAGGGTTGTTTGAATGTGCAGCAATTTAGCTTCGGCAGATAAATGAACGGTTTCCAAGGCGGCTGAGATCACCATCCTCAGATCGATCGGCATCACATTCAAGCTTAATTTACCGCGTAGAATGCGGGAGATGTCGAGCAGGTCTTCGATGAGTTGAGATTGTAACTGGGCATTGCGTTCGATCGTTGCCAGGGCATTTTTCGTTCTTGCCTCGTCTAGTCTTCCTTGTTGCAACAGTTTCGACCAACCGAGAATGGGATTGAGCGGCGATCGCAGTTCGTGGGATAGCACCGCTAAAAATTCATCTTTAATCTGGTTGGCTTGTTGTAATTGCTCGGCCTGTTGCTGAATTGACTGCGTTAAGTTCACCCGCTCGATCGCGATCGCGATCTGGTCACAGGTGGACTGCAAAAGATCAGTTTCTTCGGGAGTAAAGCTAGTGCGAGTGTGACTAGCAAATGAAAGTGTCCCCAGTAATCGTCCCCGAACAATCAACGGTTGTCCCACATAGGCAGTAATGCCAATCGAGTGGGCCAACTGTGCCTTAGGATGGGTCAGGATTTGCGCTTGATCGAGGACGATTTGCTGCCGCTCTTGTGCCACCTGTCCGCAAAGATGTTGACCGAACTCAAGCCACTCGATCGCTTGGGCTGCTTCATCAGAGATCCCTTCATAGTTCATCAGATGCAGCATCAGTTGATTGTCTTTTTCCTCAACCATGTAGTTGTAGTAGTAATGCAACTCTAGTTGGGCTGAGAGGTTACTAAACAAGTTGTGCACTAGCGTCATCGGTTGCTCTGTAGCGAGTAAATCGCTGGTGGTGTCATAGAGCAATTGGAATCGTTCATCGGCTTGCCGCTGCGCAGTTTTGTCTTGCATAATTTTGATAGCTCCTTGCGGGCTGCCTGTTTCAGTCTGCAACGGCATCACCAAACCACTGCCCCAAAAGCGGCTGCCATCTTTCCGCACATGCCAACGTTCATTTACGGCCCGTCCTTGCGTCAGGGCGATTTGAATCTCCTGGTCCGGTTTTCCCCGTTCAATGTCTTCGGGTGTGAAAATGATGCGACCGCTACAACCGACAATTTCTGCTTCCCGATAGCCTAGCAACCGTTCGGCACCGGCATTCCAACTCGTAATAATGTTATTGAGATCGAGACTAAAAATGGCATATTCTTTCGCACTTTCAATCATTAATCGAAGGCGAGCTTCGCTCTGACGCAAGGCTGCTTCCGTAGCTTTGCGATTTTCGATGTCAATACAGGAACCGATGTAGCCTAGGAAGTCACCGTCTGGTGTAAACCGGGGAACTCCAGCATCAACAAGCCAACGGTACGCCCCATCAAAACGTCTCAGGCGATATTCCATCTGGAATGGTTGCCGAGCATCAAAGGCAGTAACATAAGTGTCTAAACAATGCTGGAAATCCTCGGGATGAACGCCTTCTGCCCAACCGTTGCCCATTTCTTGCTCCATTGTCCGCCCAGTAAAGTCTAGCCACGGCTGATTGAAGTAATGACAGAGCTTGTCAGTTCCAGACATCCAGATTAGAACAGGAGCGGTATCTGCCATCTGCCGAAAGCGGGCTTCACTCTCGCGCAGTTCAGCTTCGGTCTGTTTGCGATCGTCATCAAGCCGCTTTGCTCCGGTAATGTCAATGATAAATTTCACGCCTTCTATATCATTCAAACGCTGCGCGGCGAACAGCCCCCACCAGCGGGAGCCGTCCTTGCGGACAAATTCCTTCTCGTAAGGGGTAATGCGTCCGGTTGCAACAAATTCATCGATGGCTTCGAGCGATGCTGCCATATACTCCGATGGCGTTTGGCTGTTCAAGCACACCCGTCCTTGCTGCACATCTTCCCGGCTATAACCACTCATGCGTAAGAATGCCTCGTTGGCATCGGTGATCTGTCCGTCGGTTCTAAAGAAAACCACGGCAACGGTCTCAATTGCGATCGCCGTTTGCAACCGTGCTTCCGAGTCGTGCAGCGCTGTTTCGGCGCGGGCGCGTTCAAGTCGGTCCCAGATCCAGGCCGAAAGCTCGCGCATCAATTCAATTTCGTCGGTGCGCCAGTTATAAGGCTCTTGATGATAAACACCGAGTGTAAACTTCCATTCGCCGTCCCTGATTAGAGGGACATTAATGAACGAACCAATTTTTAGTGGAGCAAATCGCTGCTGATCGACAATGCGACAGTCAGTGGTGATGTCATGAATCACGATCGGTTGTCCAGCTTTAGCGACTTGCAGAAATTCGTCTGTCACAAACTCTGTCAGAGGATAAACACCCACTAAGCTCGGCACATCGTCTTGGTGCCAATCGTGATTGATCACCGCTTCGTCTTTTGTCTCGTTGATTTCGACAAAAGCACAGCTCGAAGTATTGAGATAACGGTTCAGTTGTTCACCGACCGTTTGCACTATCTCTTCCACACAGGTCGCCTCAACCAAGTTCTGGCTGACGGTGGCGAGAAATTGGGCGTTTAGTTCTGCCCGTTTGCGATCGGTGATGTCGTAGGACACGGCCAGCACGGCGTCAACTTCGCCCTGATCGTTGCGTAGAGGTGTGCCATGCGAGACATAGTACCGATCGTGACTCTGATGCTCTAAGCTGTAGGGTTCACCGCTGAGAGCTTGTCGGTAGTAGGGTTCGTAGTGGGTTGCCAAGGCTGGGTCGAGAGCTTCCCAGAGCGTTTTGCCGACCAAGTCTCCAGAGGTCATTCCTGCACCCCGGAGCGCTTCGCCCTCTGCTAGCAGAAAGCGCAAATCGTGATCCACAATGAAGACAGCCGCATTTGGCAAGTTAGCTGCAACGGCACGGAGGCGGGCTTCCTTCTGGCGCAGGGCTGCTTCTGCCTGTTTGCGATCGCGAAGCGCGGTTTGCCGTTCGCGGCGTTCTTGGGCTTCCCGCAAGGCCCGTTGCACACAAGGTACTAACCGTCCTAACCGTTGCTTGAGCACATAGTCTGTGGCTCCCTGTTTGAGGGCGTCGATCGCAAGTTCCTCACCCAAACTGGCAGAAACAAAAATAAAGGGCACGTCTGGACAAAGAGTGCGGGCAAGGTTCAGGGCAGCGATGCCATCCAAACCGGGCATCGCATAAGCTGCCAAAATTAGGTCAAACGCCTGGGTTTCGAGTGCTGTCACAAAGTCAGCGCGAGTGTCTACCCTCAGTAGTTCATAGTCAATCCCGCCATCCGTCAGCTTGGCTTGAATTTCCTCTGTATCCTGTGGCTTATCTTCGAGCAAGAGAAACCGGAGTGTTGACATTGTGCCCCTTCCGCTGAAATTTAATCCCATCAACTATGCTACGTTTTCCTTGGTTATTTGTTCAGTCATGTCTGCTTCTGGCGATTAGATCCGCGATCGCGCTGACTAACTCGTTGGGTTCGATCGGTTTAGCCAGGTGGCGTTGAAACCCGGCTTCGAGCGCCTGCTGCTGATTGAAGTCTCCGGCATAGGCCGTCACCGCGATCGCTGGAATTTGCCCGCCCTGCTCTGGTGGCAAAGCTCTCAGTTGCCGCATCAGCATGTACCCATCCATGTCTGGCATGCCAATATCGCTCACCAGCACATCTGCCGGGGACTGAGCTAAAGCACCCAAGGCTTCAACGGCAGAAGCGACGGCGGTTACAGCCGCCCCCTGCATCTCTAGCAGGAAGGTAACAAACTCTCGCGTATCCGCCGTATCATCGACCACCAGAACCAAAACGCCTTCTAGATTGATAGAAGGCTCAGACGGCCGACTGTCCACATTCGTTTGGTGTGACTTCGACATCAGCGGTAGTTTCACCCTAAAGGTTGCCCCCTGCCCTTCGCCTAAACTCTCTGCCTGGACAGTGCCGCCATGCAGTTCGACCAAGTGACGAACGATCGCCAGCCCCAACCCCAGTCCCCCAAACTTGCGCGTGGTCGCCCCGTCTTCTTGCCGGAAGTAGTCAAACACATTGCAAAGGAAGTCGGGATGGATGCCCTTACCCGTATCGCTAACGCTAATCTGAGCACAGGAGCCTGAACGCTCCAGTTGAATGTCGACTCGTCCTCCTTCTGGCGTGAACTTGACGGCATTCGAGAGGAGATTCCACACCACTTGCTGCAATCGGTTTGGATCACCTGAAACTTGCCCAATATTGGGATCAAGCTTTGCCTGTATTTGGATGGATCTGGCTTCTGCCGCCAGTCGAACCGTTTCCATTGCCGCTTGAATCGTTGGCACGAGTGGGACTGGGCAAACATTCAAGCTAAGTTTCCCTTGCAGGATTCGAGAGACATCGAGCAAATCTTCAATGAGTTCAGCTTGCAACTTAGCATTGCGCTCGATCACACTTAGGGCTTGAGCGGCCTTTACACTGTCTAACCTGCCCTTTTGAAGTATCCTTGACCAACCCAAAATTGGATTAAGCGGCGATCGCAACTCATGCGACAGCACGGCCAAAAACTCATCTTTGATCCGGTTGGCTGTTTCAGCTTGTTCGCGGGCAGCTTGTTCCCGCTGGAGCAGTTGGTCGCGTTCCTGGGCCATGCGCGATCGCACCGCTTCGGCGCGTTTACGATCGTTGATATCCCGAAAGAAAAGAGACAGTCCCGTTGGTGAAGGATAAACGTGAACCTCAACCCACAAATCAAGCGGGGCATAATATTCCTCAAAGTCCACCGCGACCTGCTCACTTAGCGATCGTCGATACTGAAATTCAAACTGAGCGCCGACCGTAGCTGGAAATGCTTCCCACATCGTTTTGCCGAGCATTGCTTCTAAGGGAGTTTGCGCCACTTGTTCTGCGGCTGGGTTAGCGTAGGTAATGCGAAAGTCGAGATCCATTGCCATAAACGCATCGGTCACGCGCCCCAGAAGGGTTCGCTCTCGCTGAGTAGCTTCCTGCCTTAGCTGCGCTAGTTTCAAACTAGCTTCGACTCGTGCCAGCAGTTCTCGCGCCGAGAAGGGTTTGATCAAATAATCATCGGCCCCGGCTTCCAGCCCTTCTACCCGTGCCTCTTCACCTGCACGAGCCGACAAGAGAATGATCGGAATATCTTGGGTGACGGGGTTTGCGCGGAGCGATCGCAGCAGTTCAAACCCATCCATCTCTGGCATCATCACATCGGTTAACACCAAGTCGGGTGGATTTGCTTGGATGGCATCCAGCGCAGTCTTGCCATTCGTTGCCGTTTCCACTTGAAAGCGCGAACTCAACAACCGCTTCACATAGTCGCGCATATCGGCATTATCGTCAGCTAAGAGAATTCGTCCCTCGATTTCACGGGGCAAAGACAACCCAGCCTCTAAATCAAGCACCGTTTCCTGAAGTTGGTTCACTTCGGGGGCATCGGGTAGCCAGCGCAACGCTTCTTTGACAAACGGCGCGGCTCCCAGTGCGGTCGATTCTAAAGTGTGAGCCGCTTGAATGCGGTCTTGCGGTAAATGAGCCGACCCGAGGGGAATCGCGATCGTAAACGTTGTCCCCTGATTCAATTGGCTTGTGACGCGAATGGTTCCACCGTGCAGCTTGACCAATTCTTGCACCAGAGCCAAGCCAATTCCTGACCCTTCATAAGTGCGCGATCGCGTTCCACTGACTCGATGAAATCGTTCAAACAATCGGGGTAACTCATTTCTAGAAATGCCAACACCTGTATCTTCAACACTCAATTCAACAGAATGACCAACAGATTTTAATCGAACGGTGATACTTCCAATAAACGTAAACTTGAACGCATTAGAGATGAGATTGAGAACAATCTTTTCCCACATTTCGCGATCGACGTACACAGGTTCTGGTAGTGCTGGGCAGTCGAGCACAAGACGCATTCTAGCCCGCTCAATCAGCGATCGAAATGTGCTGGCAAGTTCTGCGGTGTAAGTGGCTAAATCGGTCGGTTCATAGGATGCCTGCACGCGTCCCGCTTCAATCCGGGAGAAGTCGAGTAGCGTGTTGACTAGCTTTTGTAATCGCAGGCCGTTGCGCTGCAATAGTTCTAACTGTTCACGCTCGTCGGGTTGTAATCGTCCCTCTAAGCTGTTTGAAAGTTCTTCAAGCGGACTCAGCATCAACGTTAATGGCGTGCGAAACTCATGGCTGACATTGCTGAAAAACGCAGTTTTAGCGCGATCGAGTTCTGCTAGAGCTTCCGCACGCTTGCGCTCTTCTTCGTAAGCTTGGGCATTGCCGATGCTAGCCGAGATTTGAGCCGCCACGAGATCGATAAATCCTCGATAGCTGTCGTCGAAGAGCCTGAACGGGTTCAAGCCAGCGACCAAGATGCCAGCTTTTCCGGTCTGTCCTGATGGAGCAATGGGCACAGCGACGGCTTGGTGGGGTGGCTGCTGCCAAGCGCCTGTCGGCAAGTGACCAAAAGAGGCTTCCAAATCAGACATTAAAGTGACTTGATGCGTCTCGCTCACTTTTGCAAAAGACCAAACCGAATCGGAAGTCAGATCGACTGTTTCAGGAACTGCCGTATGACTGCGATCGATACCGGAGGTTCCAGCGAGAGAAAGCTGCTGTTGATCCGGATCGACGAGATAAATCATCGCGAAGGGGAGGTCATGAAGATTGTTTTCTAGGCAGGCTGCGCTCAGCCGACAGGCTTCATTAAACGTTCGGGCGTCTGCTGTCTTGGTGGCCAACTCCCGCAACAGCGCTAACTGACGTTCACCGATGATCCGATGGGTATCCTCAATATTGGCACAGAGAATGCCACTCGTGCGACCCTGCTCATCAGGAATCGGACTGTACGAAAATGTGTAATAGGTCTCCTCCGGGTAGCCGTTGCGCTCCATGATCAGCAGCAGGGCTTCATCATAGGTTCCTTCATTCTTGAGCATGGCGAATTCTGCCCTAGGACCGACCTGATCCCAAACCTCTCGCCACACAACAGGGGCAGACTGACCCAAGGCAGTGAGATGCTTCCCGCCAAGGATCGCTTTGTAGGCATCGTTGTAAAGATTAATCAGTTCCTCTCCCCACCAAACAAACATCGGTTGGCGACAGGTCAACATAATTCGCACAGCGGTTTTCAAGCTTTGTGACCACTGCTCTACCGGCCCCAGAGAAGTCGTTGACCAATCGTACGATCGCATCAACCTTGCCATTTCACCATTGCCCGCAAAAATCTGTTCAGCCGCTTGCTGATCCTGAATCATGATCTTTTTCCTTCCTTTCTCTCACACAAGCGGGCAACGATCGTCCCTATCTCTGCTGACTCAACTGGCTGAGACAGATGGTGGAAATCTGCTCGAATTAGACTTGACGCTAACTGAAGAATTGTTGCAGTTTCTAAGGCTATACCCTATAAAATCGTATCGCGATTTTCTTCTAGCGTTGCCGCGACAAATGTGTAAATAGAAAAACTGCGGATCTGGATCGTCGATTTCTCGAAGGAATTGAAGACCTTTGCACAGTCCTTTGCATAACGGGAGACGCAATGGGTTGATTCTGTCTCTACTGATCTGAACTTTTGAACGAAGCGTTGACTTGGAAGGAATTCAGTCGTCGAGGGCATAGATGAGATACCTAATTCGATATTTCGAGCTTTTTACCCCACATTCCGAGCATTGATCTCAAAACCTCGACCTTAGAACCCGGAACTTCAGGCTTTTTACTCGGAATGTCGCCTTCTGAACTCGGAACTCCGAGCTTTTTACTTGAATTTTCACCTTCTGGACTCGGAACTCCGAGCTTTTTACTTGAATTTTCACCTTCTGGACTCGGAACTCCGAGCTTTTTACTCGGAATGTCGCCTTCTGAGCTCGGAACTCCGAGCTTTTTACCCCAACATCCGAGTTTTGAGCTTGAAGCGTCAGCTTGCGATCGCCAACGATCACGTCACATTCTCCAACACTGGCGCTCTAAGCAATAATGCCGCCGTAATTGGCTACATCGCTTCACTTGATTATTGTTTGTATAGAAGAACTGTTTGTACAGAAGAATTGAATAGAAAAAGCGTTCATAAGGTCTATTGCAATCTGCTCTGTTTATTATTTCTTGGCATTGATTCAAGTCGCTTAACCAACTGTAACCATTTCAGCAGGATGCGCTCACCCATCGATCAACACACTACGGTAAGGTGGAGAAAGTGATTTGAAAAGCCTATTTCACCCTGCCGCTATGATGTCTCCAACTGTTTCTAGTCCCGCCCGCACCATTCGGATCGGTTCTCGCAAAAGTCAGTTAGCTCTAGTTCAAACTCACTGGGTTCAGGAACAGTTGCAGAAGGCGTTCCCTGACATCACCTTTGAAGTCCACACGATGAGTACTCAGGGCGACAAAATTTTAGATGTTGCGCTGGCAAAAATCGGCGACAAAGGACTCTTCACCAAAGAGCTAGAAGTCGGAATGCTGAACGGCGATACCGATTTTGCCGTGCATTCGCTGAAAGATTTGCCGACCCACTTGCCGGAAGGTTTAATGCTCGGTTGCGTGACCGAGCGCGAGAATCCGGCTGATGCGCTGGCCGTCCACGAGAAGCACAAAGATAAGCAGCTTGACACCCTGCCCGAAAGTGCGGTGATTGGCACGTCTTCCTTACGGCGATTAGCCCAACTGCGCCATCACTACCCGCATTTCACCTTCAAAGATGTGCGCGGTAACGTGATTACTCGCTTAGCTAAGCTAGATGCAGGCGAATATGATGCGCTGATTTTGGCGTATGCAGGATTGCATCGATTGGATTTGAGCGATCGCATTCACCAAACCATTTCCCCTGAAATCTCGCTTCATGCTGTCGGACAAGGGGCGTTGGGCATTGAGTGCCGCGAAGGAGACACCGAGATTCTGGAGTTGCTGAAGGTATTGCAACATCAGCCCACCGCGTACCGTTGCTATGCAGAACGGTCATTCTTGCGTGAGTTAGAAGGCGGTTGCCAAGTGCCGATCGGGGTGAACACTGTCATTGATGGCGACACGCTGACTCTAACTGGAGTTGTTGCGAGCCTAGATGGTAAAAGGCTGGTAAAAAATACGGTTTCGGGCGCTGCAACCGATGCCGAACAGCTAGGAATTGAACTAGCTCACCGAGCCAAAGAGCAAGGCGCGCAGGAAATCTTAGATGAGATTTTCGCGACGATTAACCGGAGTTAGGATAGGGCCATTATTCAAACCTATTAGCTTTGAAGAGAAGATCAAGGTTTACGTTTAGCCCCACACCACTTTAAAGATGTTAGAGATAGTCGCTAGTTGTAAATTAATTGCGACTATCGTGCTTTAGCTTTGAAGGAGGGAAATTACTACTCTTGGATTTTAATTAGAAAAAACTTGGTTGTTGAGACTCAACGTTTCGATGAAGCAAGTTGCTTTGCAACTCGGTGGCAGTCGTTAATGTGTGATTCACAAACAAGCTTCATAGCAGCAAATCCAAGAGTAGCAGCAGCGATTTGCCCAGCTACCGGAATGTATTTTGCAACTTGCTTAGCAGGTAGGCGAATGCCGACTGTCTTTAGAACTTGCATGACTAGCTGCTTAGTTAATACTTTCCCAATCATTTGGTTACCTAAATTAGTGGCAACACCATAAATTACCGCCTTTGATTGGGGATCTAGTTGCTCAATTTGATCTGCGGCTAGACCAAACTTGCTGCTAATTTTCGGAAGCACTTCCATCAACATTCCAATATCAGCAACAATATCCACTCCGGGAATAGGAACCATTGATGCCACAGAGGAGACAACTGCTCGCTTTGTTGCCATTGCCTTGCATTCGTCTTTTATACGATCCAACTCATTAGAGCTAACGCTAAGCATAAATTCTTTTCTCCACGCAAACTGAAGGTAAAAGTTAAGATTTTGAAGTTTTCCTCAAAACCTCTTGCTTAAAATGCCCTTCTGGAAGACAGAGATTTATGTCTGCTGAAAGTCTGCGATCACGACATTTTTGAGATCGCACTGCCTACAACTTCCCTCAAGTCGGTATGATCACAGTGCTGTGACTCAGTGCTACGACTCATAGCGCGACCAACTCACCAAGGGGACATAGAGCAAACCATGCGAATTTTATTTGTGGCAGCCGAAGTCGCTCCGATCGCAAAAGTAGGAGGCATGGGAGATGTCGCCGGGGCGTTACCGAAAGTGCTGCGAGCGATGGGGCACGATGTCCGCATTTTTATGCCCTACTATGGCTTTCTCAACGACAAGATTGACATTCCCGCAGAGCCAGTCTGGAAGGGATCCGCGATGTTTAATCCCTTCGCCGTCTATGAAACGGTGCTTCCCGGTAGCGATGTCCCCTTGTATTTGTTTGGGCATCCTGCGTTTGATCCTCGGCGGATTTACTCCGGTGAAGATGAAGACTGGCGGTTTACGTTTTTTGCCAATGGCGCAGCAGAGTTTGCGTGGAACTATTGGAAGCCCGAAATTATTCACTGCCATGACTGGCATACGGGCATGATTCCGGTGTGGATGCACCAAGATCCAGATATTGCCACCGTTTTCACGATTCACAATTTGGCGTATCAAGGTCCTTGGCGCTGGAAGTTGGAGCAGATGACGTGGTGCCCTTGGTACATGCAAGGACACAATACGATGGCAGCAGCAGTGCAATTTGCCAATTGGGTCAATACCGTTTCACCCACCTATGCAGAGCAAATTAAGACACCCGCTTACGGAGAAACGTTAGAAGGATTGCTGTCTTTTATTAGCGGTAAAGTGTCTGGAATCGTTAATGGCATCGACACTGAGGCTTACGATCCAGAGGTTGATAAAACTATCACAAAGCCCTTCGGAATCGACAGTTTAGACAACCGAAAAGCAAATAAGATTGCGCTTCAAGAAGAAGTTGGTCTGGAAGTAAACTCCAAGGCGTTTTTGATCGGCATGGTGACACGGCTCGTTGAGCAAAAGGGATTGGATTTAGTGATTCAAACCCTCGATCGCTTTATGGCGTACACCGATTCGCAGTTTATTTTGCTCGGAACGGGCGATCGCTACTACGAAACCCAAATGTGGCAGCTTTCGGCGAAGTATCCCGGTCGCATGTCGGTGTTTCTGCTCTACAACGATGCGTTGGCTAGAAGAATTTACGCCGGATCGGACGCGTTCTTGATGCCGTCTCGGTTTGAGCCGTGTGGGATCAGTCAAATGCTGGCGTTGCGCTATGGCTGCGTCCCGATCGTGCGACGGACGGGTGGCTTAGTCGATACAGTGTTTCCTCACGATCCAGAAAACCACGCGGGAACAGGCTATGCCTTCGATCGCTACGAACCGCTTGATCTGTTCACTTGCATGGTGCGAGCCTGGGAAGGATTTCGGTTTAAGCCCTACTGGAAGGAATTACAGACGCGAGGAATGCAGCAGAATTTTAGTTGGGAAAAGTCTGCGATCGAATATGTCAAGCTCTATCGCATCGTAACGGGTTTACCCCCTGAAGAACCAACGCAGGAAGCGCAGGAGGCAACCCTTAGCAGTTAGAAAAACAGAGCAGTTAGAACAGGACTTACGCAGTAGCAGCAGATTTGATAGCAGATGTAGTCTGTGAACAGATAGAGTCAGGTTGCAACCAGATCTAATCTTTGCGAAGTGTCGAAGATGTCTGTTGCCTCCATTAGCAAATCCATCCATTAGCAGATTTGTTGCCAACAGAAATCTCTGTGTAAGTCCTGAAAAAATCTGTTGGCAATCTAAGTTCTGAATATCGAGGGATGGCTTTTCTGAAACGATGACAGTACTCTGAACGTCAAGTGGATGTCTCTACATGCGCATTTAGCTTCTAACGTTATGACGCCTTTTCGATTCTCCTGGTTTGACCGATTTTGCCTGTGGTATCCCCCTGCTTGGCTCATCTTATTCAATCGTCACTGGCAGCACTACCGCCCCGATCCCGGTGGCTGGAATGGGCTGGAGTATGCTCTATTTCTCATTCCAGGAGGATTCTATATTGCGCTTTTGATCCGTTGGATTCGGCTCGGATTTCGATCTCCTAGTGCAACCAAAGTTGCACCTGATCCAGAGTACCAAAAAGCCTTTCGAGATGAAGTTTTAGCGCCGATCGTCACGCGCTACTTTCGAGCAGAACTTCATCATCTTGACTGCTTACCTGAGCATCCCCCTGCAGTTGTCGCCCTCAATCACGCAGGCATGTGCTTTCCGTGGGACTTTGTCTGTCTAGGCTTTTTGTTGGGGCAGGAGAAAGACTGGTTTATTCAGCCTGTAGCGCATCCCTTGTTCTTCGATCATCCGTGGTTAAAGTGGTGGCTACCGCAAGGATGGGCGCAGATGTTGGGCGGCGTGCGAGCAGAGCGGGAAAGTTTTGAGCGGGCGATTAGCTCAGAGCGCAATTCCGCCGGAATCAGCACGTCGCACGACAATGGAACCGCTCAGAAAAATGTTGTACTCTATGCGCCAGAAAGCTGGCGAGGGTTAGCAAAAGGGTGGCGACATCGCTATCAGCTTGAAACGTTTGATCCAAGTTTTGTTCGGCTTAGCGTTCGCGATCGCGTTCCAATATTACCTGTTGTATGTTTAGGTAATGAGAATTTACATCCTTGGACGGTCAATTCAACCTGGTTGGCGCGACGATTGAAGATGCCATTGCTGCCCGTGTCACCGTTTCTGTTGCTCTTCGTATTGTTTCCTTCGTTGGGCGTATGGGCAGTGCGATCGCATCTACGCTATTATCTCCAACCCCTACAATCCCCATGGAAAGACGTAGAACAAACGCGATCGCAGACCTATCAATATGCAGAGAAGCTGCGATCGCAGATGCAAACCGAATTATTGCGCTTACGCCACGATTAAGCGCTTAGTTTTCCAACAGCTTGAAGCCTCTCAATGATGAACTGCTTACTACCTTTTTCCCAGTAGGGAACTTGAATCAATGTAACACCATACCTTTGGCACAAATCTTCTTTTAGCTGATCCGTTCGCTGGATCTCTACAAGTGTCCTTCTCTGCTGATGGATCGGGACTTCCATGTAATGGTACTCACCCTGATATTCAAATGCTATTTTGAGATCTTGGTTATATCCATCCAGTTCGAGAGATGTTCCTTTATTTGACTTCAGCCAACTTGGTCGGGACTTGGGGAACTTGGCATTGCAGAGTTCCTCGAAAATGCGTCGAGTTTCAGTTTCAGATTTCCAAATACTTTCATCGGAGATTGATTCAATCGAAAACTGAGAGATGTAGTCCTCAACATGATTGTCATACCAAGAATAAAACAAGGAACAGTAGTCTTGTTGAAGTGAAAGTTTGGGATTAGAACATAAGCGAGTAAAAACATCAAATAGCGGAAACGCGGCAGCAGATGAAATAGTCAACCAAGCATAGTCTTCTGAGGTCGCTTCTAAGGCATTATTTGGATTGAGAAAAGCCCATGCTCTATCTGTGTAGAATGCTTCTTCAATGGGACAATCAGGTGAATTGAAATGATCGCAATAGCCCGTCAAAAGCTCAAACAACTCTAACTGCTTGGCTGCGCTGACAAACGCATCCCTAATCTCTTGCGTGTATCGGTAGTACACGTAGGGCATAAGCATTGCCCCGACCAAAACGCCATCGTCGCCAAAGTCACTTAAATATGCACCGAAAATACCGAAATGTTGCTTCGCGAAACCGCCTCTTGCTTTTGGAATAGCCGCATTGCCGCTTCCTCGTAGAACAGCGCAAGAGGCATCAGGCACATTCTTAGAAGGATTGTACGGTCTGTCTGAGCGTCGTTTATCTCCTGTGTATCCACCAGAATTTTCAGAGGAAGTGGGCAAAAAAGACGTTTTGTACTTTCTATGAACTTCAATACCGTAAACTTGCCGAATTAACTCATTGATTTTAAGTTGAATTGCAGCCAGCTTCGGGTGAAAAATTTTTCCTAGAGCATCATTGCGCTCCCATCCCAAGGGCATCTCGAAAACCTGCAAATCTTCTGTACTAAACATCTTGCAGAGCCTACTTCTAGTTCTGAAGATAGTGTTCCGTTGTTGGGATCGAAAATATCGCGCTACAAAGCGATTCGCAGAAGCTGCTTCAGGGTGTGTGAAAATTACTACTTTTGCAGGTGAGAGGAGGGATCTTCAGCTACCCAGCCTAGATTGGAATTCGTCCTCACCTCAAAATGCAGGTGAGGCTTCAGGGAACTTGGGGTTCCAGTTTGCCCGACTGTACCAATCGAGGTTCCTCGCTTAACGGTTTGCCCAACTTTAACCTTGATCGACGCCAGTTGAGCATAGCGAGTTTGATAGCCTTTCTGATGATTGATCACAACCATATTGCCGTAAGCGCCTTGAGATCCGGCAAACGCCACGGTTCCATCTGCGATCGCGCTAACAGAGGTTCCCGATCGCGCGTCCAAATCTAACCCACTGTGAAACACAGGTTCACCTTTGCCAGAAGGAATATACCACCCGTAGCCCAGCAAAACGGCAGACTTTTGCGCCAACGGATAGCCCGACAGTGAGCCAGACGCCGCACTAGGCGTTACTGCTTCATTAGACGCCCCTTTTACCCCCGGAATAAAGACAACTCTTGGAGACTTTTGACAACCGTTGACCTCATACAGTACATCCGGGCGCACTCGATATTTCGCTGCCACATTGCGCCACGATTGACCCGTCGGCACTTCAACTCGCGTCCCGTTGTACGGTGGAATTAAGAGTTCTGAGCCTACCGCTACTTTGCCACTCCGAGCGCTCGGATTCAAACTGATCAATGTCGGTGGAACTAAATTATATTTCTTAGCAATGCTCTCTAGCGTTTCTCCAGAAGCGACAATGTGCCGTCCTAACCGAGACAAAGCAGGAGCAGGACAGCCCGGATCAGCCGCTTGAGCAGCAGGAGTCAAGATGCCAGCCAGGAATCCGAGCAACAGTAAATAGCGTAAAGTCATAGCGACAAAAGATGAGGAATGAGAAACGCAACAGCTATTCCCTGAATCTGCGACGAGTTCTATACCGACTTGTTTCGCGAGAAATATTACTTCTTTCACAAAAAGAAATGGCGTAGATGCGTTTGATCATAACAACAAGATGCAGACAGGTGATGTGGCGTCAAAGCGTGGAATTAAAGAAGGGAACGGCACAAAGGCATCGGAACGTTTTTCTGATCACAAATCGCGCTCTTCTTATTTGTGCAAAGCCTTTGCGATCGCAAGAAAAAAAGGGATGCGTTGCCGCACCCCAACCAAGAGTCAAACCTCAGCTATGCTTATCGACTGGCTTCTTCTTTTACTAACTTCTCCCAGCCCAAGCCCTTGAGCGCATCATTACGGCGCAGCGGACGGGTCACAAGTTCGAGAATATCGCGGGTATTGCCAAACCCATGCATCTGAGCAAAGGTAAACTCCACCGACCACTTGGTTGTGATGCCTCGCGCTTCGAGCGGATTAGCGTGAGCCATGCCAGTAATCACCAAATCGGGCTTCATTTCGTGAATGCGCTGGAGTTGGTTGTAATTGTCGGGCTTCTCAACGATCGTCGGCAACGGCACGCCCATCTCTTGGCACGTTTTCTCCAGCAAGGCAAGCTCAGCCCCTTGGTAGCGCTTGTCCATATAAGGGATGCCGATTTCAGGACAAGTCATGCCGCACCGAATCAAGAATCGTGCTAGAGAAATTTCAAGCAAGTTGTCTCCCATAAAGAAAACCGACTTGCCGCGAATGAGTTGGAGATAGTCCTCGACGCTTTCCCAAATCTTAGCCTCTCGTTCTGCGAGTCCTGTCGGCTCAATGTTGAAAACAGAACAAATTTTTTCTAGCCATGCACGCGTTCCATCGGGTCCGATCGGGAAGGGTGCGCCGATCAGTTTGGTCTTGCGGCGACGCATCAACGTGGTTGCCGTGCGAGATAGGAAAGGATTGACGCCTGAGACGTAGTAACCTTCTTCGATCACAGGAAGTTCGGTGTAGCGTTTGGACGGCAGCCAACCAGAAACTTGGATCCCGAGTTTCTTCAGTTCGAGCGTCAGTTGCGTCACAACCGGATCGGGAAGCGAACCAAATAGAACGAGTGGCGGATGATCCTTGTATTCCGATTGTTCTGCCGCTACTTCTTCTTTCTTGCGTCCAAAATTGAGCAACTTAGAAATCGCGTTTCTCTCTTCTTTTTCCGCTTCTGCTAGGGGAGCCTTCGTTGGACAGCGTTGCGCCATCGCGGCTAAAACGGTGTCTTCTCCTTGGGTAAAGGCATAGTCAAGACCATTCGCCCGAGCAACCACGATCGGAATGCCCAGTTCTGCCTCGAGGTTGGGTGCGAGACCTTCCAAGTCCATCTTGATGATCTCGGTCGTACAGGTTCCGATCCAAACGATCACGCTGGGGTTGCGATCGCGCTTAATCTGCTCACACAAGCGCTTCAACTCACCATAATCGTTCAGTTGAGCGGAGATATCACCTTCTTCAAGTTCTGCCATTGCATACCGGGGTTCTGCAAAAATCATCACGCCCATCGCGTTTTGCAGAAAATAACCGCAGGTTTTTGTGCCAATCACCAAGAAAAAGCTGTCTTCAATTTTTTGATAGAGCCACGCAACGCAGCTAATCGGGCAAAAAGTATGATAGTTGCCCGTTTCGCACTCAAAGTTTAGAGAGGAAGATTGAGTATCGGCAAGGGTCATGAATGAAATGTCCTTTGAATTAATTGGGGTTTGTTATGCCAGCTAGAACGGCAAAGCATCATTGAGTTTTGGAAGGGCGACCCGTTCCCTCGCAAGATTCGTCTTGTTTAGCAGCAGGGCGCGGTATCTGTTCCAAAATTGAAGGTTTTGCAGGGGGAAGATAGGCGCGTCGTTCGTCTAGTTCAGCTCGTACCTTTGAGCCAGACTCAGCCTCAATCACTTCATCAGGATTGAAGTTGAGTCCTAAAGCCGTCACGATTCGGTCTGGATTATTACTGAGGTCAACCACCAACGGGAGCAGTTCGGTGAGACGCGGTTCTAGAACGGAGAGTGTACCTAGAATAAAGCTCGAAGATGGTCTACGCTGTCCATCGCAGTTCACCCAAATCGCAATGTGAGTAAGCCACTGACGATTTTCTCGGTAGTAATTCAGCCACTTCTCCTTAAGAGATTGACGAAGCTGGTCGATATTCATGAGGGAACCAGAGGAAAGCAAAACAAAACTAGTATCTTCTGTTTTGGTGCTTTCCTAAACCCTCTATCGGTCATTAAACCATCATCAAATCAAGCGCAGTATCTTCGGTTTTGGGTAGCTCTTTGGGATTGAGGTAGAAATCAGACAGCAGAGCAAACAAGTCGCGATCGGGCGTATCGTTTGGAACCACTCCTTCAGGATTTGCCAGAATTTGGTCAGCAATGTTGAGGTAGTAATCGCACACATAGTTAAGCGACGGATCATGTTCCGCCATCTCAAACAACGTCTTTCCTTTCACACGAGAAACGCGAATGTCTTCGATCAGCGGTAAGACTTCTAGCACTGGCATCGGAACGGTATCGATATATTTATCGATCAGGTCACGCTTCGACGTGCGATTTCCAATCAACCCTGCTAACCGTAAGGGGTGAGTCCGGGCTTTCTCGCGCACAGAAGCCGCGATCCGATTTGCGGCAAATAGCGCATCAAATCCGTTGTCAGTCACGATCATGCAGTAGTCAGCATAGTTCAACGGAGCCGCAAATCCACCGCACACCACGTCGCCCAACACATCAAACAAAATAACATCGTATTCGTCGAAGGCATTCAGTTCTTTCAGCAGTTTGACGGTTTCACCGACTACGTAGCCGCCACAGCCTGCACCGGCGGGTGGTCCTCCTGCTTCTACACAATCCACGCCGCCATAGCCCTTGTAGATCACATCTTCCGACCACACGTCTTCATAGTGATAATCCTTTTCTTGCAAGGTGTCGATGATGGTAGGGATCAAGAACCCAGTCAGTGTAAATGTGCTGTCATGTTTCGGGTCACAACCAATTTGCAAAACTTTCTTACCCCGCCTTGCCAAAGCAACTGAAATATTACAGCTTGTCGTGGATTTGCCGATTCCACCTTTTCCATACACTGCGAGTTTCATGGTCGTCTCCTGTAAGTCTCTTCGCAAACTGGCTGACTTCAAAGACCTAATTTAGTCTTTGCTCATACTGCTAACCGAAGCCAGCGAATGCAGAAATGTGTTGTGTCTCTGGAAAGCATTATTAACGATGCTGGGCGAGATTGGAAGCTGTCGAAACAAGACTTAAGGGTTTTAGAAGAAGCTGTACCTTTTCCTAAGTCAAAATTTGGCTTATAGGCGTTCAGATTAGTTATTGGACCTGATTAATGATTATTTTCAACTTTTAGGTCTTACTTTTCATAAAAAGCGGAACAAAAAACAAAATGTGAACGAGCAAACGAGATGTTTTCATTAGTGGGAAAACTGTTTGCCTAATCCGTTACATACCCCATTAGAAACGAGGCGCAGTTTTCCCGCCTCTAAAGGGTTGTTGAGGGGTTTCAAGCGAGAAAGGGCATCATATTCTCGTTTTATAAATCAGAGAAGGGGAACCTTTAGCTCCACAAATTTCAAAGAATTCACCTAATCCAGCCCCAGAACGTCGCTCTGGCCAACTTCAACGTCTGGGCTTCAGTTTCTTTGTTAATAATCGTGAAACTTTTGATAATGCCGTTTATTTGTCAAAGAAAAGACACCCCGCGTGAGGTGTCTTGGTGTGATCCCAAATTGATTACGAATAATTAGCCTTGACGTTGACCAGCCCGACGGGTGTTTCGCATCTGGTCGCGCAGGGCACGTTGTTCTGCCGTCAGCAACGCATCCATCTGCTGGCGAGACGCTTGCATGATCGCCTTAATTTTGGCTTTCTGGTCATCGCTTAAGTTCAACGACTTCATAACTTCGCCACGCTTGCCTTTTTGTTGACCGGCAGCATCAAGCTTTGCCTGTTGCTCCGCTGTAAAGACGGCTCGCACTTGGCTCTTTGTAGACTCACGAATTTGCTTCATTTGAGCTTTTTGAGCATCGGTGAGATTTAGCTTGTTGCCCATGCGTCGCTCTGTTCTGGGGGTGGTTCCAGAGGGAGCTTGAGCATGAACTGCCAGCATCGGCACACCTACTAAAACAAATGCAGCAAAACCGGGTAAAAGAAAGGCTAACTTCTTAATCATGAGTGTGAGGTTCCTGAGAAGTATGAACTCTGATGCACCAGCATCGTACCGTTAGACACTCACTTTTTTAGATTGGTTCAATCAATTTTTCAATTCATTTTGAAGGAGTGGCTGATCAGCGTGACGGCTTGCGATAAGTGCAGTTCGCAAATGCGACCTTCAGGACTGTGACTCTCAAGAATGTGAGATGCGATCGTACTCAATCTGCCCGTAGTCGAGTTTGATAATGCGATCGGCGCTCCCGAAATAATGATCATCATGGCTAATGACCAAGACCGTTTTCCCTTGGTGCTTGAGCTTTGGCAAAAACTCCTGATAGAACAATTCTCGAAACATCGGGTCTTGATCCGATGCCCATTCGTCAAAGAGATAAATCGGACGGTCTTCAAGATAGGCTGTTAACAAGGTCAAGCGTTTGCGCTGTCCTTGAGAGAGTTGCGTCGTGGAGAGATGCCCATCGACGATCTGGACTTTGTGATCGAGATGCAACTGTTTTAGATACATGTGCGCTTGAGCATCTAAGTTGGGAGCATCGATACCCAGCAAGCGATCGAAGAGATAAAAATCGGCAAACACTGCCGAAAAGTGTTGTCGATACCATTCGCGGTTAGCATCTGCGATCGGCTGTCCATCAAATACGATCGCGCCCGATTCGGGACTATAAAGCCCTGTTAACAGCTTTGCTAACGTCGATTTGCCGCTGCCGTTGCCGCCCACAATGAATACAATTTCGCCTGGGTGAAGCGTCAGATCAATCGGACCTAAAACGAAATTGCTATCTTCTGTTTGGTAATAAGTGTGCGTTACGTTGCGGAGTTCTAAACGCTGCCAGTCAAGACGCGTTGGCGCGGGAACCGTCATGGATTCAGAGCGACTTCTAAGCGACAAGCCGAGCGCATTAATCTTATCGAGGGAAACACTGGCTTGACCCAGAACCGGCAACTTCAGAACAATTTTATCGAGGGGCAAAATTAGGTAGGTAAATGTCAGAACATATCCAGATAAGGTTTGCAGCGGCACCGAAAGTAAATTGGGTAATGCAAACAGAACAAACCCGATCGCAAAGAAAAAAATCAGTTTGCCGAAACTCGCGGCCCCAGCGAACAACACTAGAGCATCCACGTTATGGCGGCGAAACGAGGCAGAGGATGCTTCTAAATCATCGGCTAGAAACATTTGGCGGCGCGGATAATGCAGTTTCAGTTCTTTGATGCCATCGGTGATCGAGCGGAAATGCTTGAACAAAATATCTTGATCGTCACGGGCGTAGGCTAAGCGTTTTCTACCTTGGTTGAGAATCCATTGGCAACCGACAAACGACGCTACAAATAAGCCCATCACCATCAGAAACACAATCCACGAGAGCCAGCCGATGTAAGCAAAACAGCCGATGATTGTGGCAAGATCAATGCACAAAAACGGAAACGAAGAAACGGCAGTCGCAACCGCCTGCACATCCTCAGTTAGCGTCGCCATTACCCGAGCATTGCCTAGTCGTTCTAAATGGTTTAACTCTGACGAAAGGATCTGACGACCGAGTTGCATTCTTAGGTTAAATACAGCATCCTGCGCTAACCGAATTAGTACAACCTGAGAAATGATGCTTGTCACTAGAGAAATAATTGTTAGCCCGATAAATGCACCGGCAAACGTCCCCATTTCTGCACCTTTTGCCCCAATCGCCCGACTGATCAGCGCGATCAGTCCCGCACTACTGATGCCACTGAGAAACCCAGTAAAGATCGCGATCGCAACCTGTTTTCGCGACGATCGCAGCAGAAATGATAACAATTGCATAGCCGTGGTAACGAAGGGTTGGTAACTGTAACAGAGACAATAGAATTCAACCATTATCACTGACGATGAATCGTCTATTTCGATTCCAATAACGAATCGATCGCTAAACTAACGTTGATAGATTCAGTGTTCTTACAAAGCGCTGCTAGGAAGCGAGCCTTTTCACAAAGCAGATTGGACAAAGCGGGTCGAAGACCTGCAACATTTTGCAAAGAAAATATTGCGAAAGCCCTCCCTCTGACTCATCTCCAATGAAGTGGAGTAGATCATCCCAGATTTGGGCAATGTATAAGCTAGAACGTTCGCAGATTGTGCCATTGTGTTTACTAATGTTGATCATCCCAGTCAATCTGTTCTGGCCCCTCCTATCTTTACGGAAGGCAGCACACAAGCCCTTCACTTAAAATCGACGCTACAAGATTTGTCACTATACGAATTTCAAAGTGACTGGGAAACTTTGGGTAGCAAAGTTGCTCAGAGTTTCGAGCGTCACCCACTTCTGCCCGGCGTAATTTTGCTTGAACAGGAAAAATTTGTTGGTATGATTTCCAGGCAGTGCCTTCTAGAGTATCTGCTGCGTCCATATGGGGCAGAGCTATTCTTGCAAAAGCCGCTTCGAGTGCTGCACAGTTATGCTCATCTTAGTCCGTTAGTTTTGACAGCAGAGACATCGATTCTGGTGGCCGCTCAACAAGCGTTGCGCCGACCTTTTGAGCGTCTACATGACCCCATTGTTGTCCAATTCGCACCTCAGACTTACCGATTGCTCGATCCGCACGAACTCAACATCGCCTCTTGGCAACTGCGTGGCATTGAAACTCAAGTCAGACTCGAACGCTTACAAGTCCAGATGCTTCAGAGCGAGAAGATGGCAAGTTTGGGGCGCTTAGTCGATGGGATTTCTCACGAAATTCTCGATCCGGTGAGCTTTATTTGGGGCAATCTCTCGCATGTGGCTGACTATAACCGTAATCTCTTAGACCTGCTCGAAGCGTATGAACAGCAGGGCAAAGGTTCACCAGAAGTCACAGAATTAAAGGATGCGATCGAGCTAGATTACATTCGCGAAGATCTGCCCAAAACGTTGGAGAGCATTAGAACTGGGGCTGATCGCCTGTCAAAGTTAGCCAACAGTTTGCAAAACTTCTGTCACATTGATGAAGTGTTTCCCCGACCCACTGACCTGCATGAATGTCTCGATTCTGTTTTGCTACTGCTCAAAAGCCGTTTAACAAGTGATATTCATGTGATCAAAAAATATGGTCATCTACCTCCCGTGTCCTGTTTCGGTGGGCAGTTGAGCCAAGTTTTTATGAATATCTTAAATCGTGCGATCGATGCGCTGCTGAATGATGCGGCTAATAGTCACTTCAACGCAACTCTGCCGCAAGCCCGAACTAAGCCAATTGATCCGCCTAAAATTTTAATCACGACGGATGTTTGTTCGCTCGATCACACGGGCAATCGCTGGATTTCGATTCAGATTGCAGACAACGGAGCAGCTATATCTCCAGAAGTTCAGCGACAACTGATGCAAGCTTTTTCAGCAGAGCGATCGCTGGTGAAAGAAACCAGTCTGGCAATGAGCTACCGCATTGTGACGGCGCGCCATAGCGGCAAATTTAGAATCTATTCCTGCATTGATCCGGTAGAACCACGCTCTAAGATGGGGACTGCCTTTGAGATTCTCTTACCAATGGTTTAATGGAATTCTAAAGATGTTGCTCCATTGGCAGAGGGATCATCAACGTGAAGAATTACAAACAGAAAATCACGGATTTTTACAATGCGAGAATTCATTACGACAATGACCATACTCGCGATCGCGCCCTCCGCCTCGTCGAGTATTCTCCTCTAAAGGCTAAGGATTCAGTATTAGATGTGGCAACGGGAACGGGCATTGCTGCGGTTCCTGCGGAGTTGCGCTCTGCGCTAATCGCAGCAGCCCATGTTGTAGGAACTCAAGGGCACGTGATTGGAATTGACATTGCAACAGAGTTGCTGAATCAAGCAAAACAGAAAGTTGCCGCCTCAAGCTTACAAAATATCGACCTGCTCGAAATAGATGCGGAAGAGTATCCATTTAAGCCAGAACAATTCGATGCGATTCTGTGTTCTTCAGCCATTGTTTTATTGACAGATATTTCGCGCAGTTTAGGCGATTGGCATCGTTCGCTCAAACCCGCTGGATTCGTTGCATTTTCTTGTTATTCAGCAACCTCTTTTCTCACGCCTGCGATCGCCCAAGCCTGCAAAATGAATGGGTTGACGCTACCCGAAATTAACAAAACGCTTGGAAGTCCTGAGCGATGTCAACAGCTTTTAACTCAAGTAGGGTTTTCAGCGATCAACATTCAGACCGAGCAGCGAGGTAGTTATCTCAGTGTGGAACAAGCCAAAAATCGCTGGGACGGCAAAACCTGGCTTCACCCCAATGAGCCGTTTTCTCAGCTAACGCCAAATCAGGTGCAGCCCCTCAAAGCGGATTATGATCGCCTGATCGAATCGTTAGGAACAGAGAAGGGAGTTTGGGACGAGCAAACCACCTTTTTTGTAGTGGCACGAAAATAAAGGCGTAAGAAACACTCGTTTGGACGGCAAGATTCAGGAGATGTTTAACGGCGCTTTGACGCAGCAGAACCGCGATAGATTCGTTCTGCCTGCTCTACTGATAGCCATGGAGCAACATCACTGGCATGGAGCGGCGCTGACTCATCATCCGAGTGATAGGGCAAGCCACACATTGCAGGAGGTGCAGTGCTAACGGCTTTATTTGAAGCCATTGTGATCTGACTTTGGGGGGCGGCATACTGGTGAGTTTCCGGGTCGTATGCCAACACTTCACCCGTTTCAAGGTGATAGACCCAAGCATAGATATTAAGTTTGCCCTGGAACATTTTAGAGCGCACAACCGGATAGGTTTTGAGATTCTCGATCTGAGTTAGAACGTTCTCTGCGATCGTCACCTCTAACAGTTGGTCGCCCGAATACTGACTGTAGTTGTCTTTCACCAAGCGTAGAGTGGCGTCGGCGTGCCTGAGCCAGTCATACACCAACGGCATTTGTTCTTCGAGTTTGCCGAGTTGGAGTAATCCCTTCATTGCGCCGCAGTGAGAATGTCCGCAAACAATGATTTGTTCAATATTGAGTGCTGAAATCGCATACTCGACTGCCGCTCCTTCTCCACCATTTGCCGCTCCAAATGGCGGGATCAAATTCCCCGCATTTCGGATAACAAAAAGTTCGCCAATTCCCGCTTGGGTGATGAGATTCGGATCAACCCGAGAATCAGAACAGGTGATGAACAGGACTCTTGGCTTTTGATGGTGAGAAAGTTCTTCTAGCAGTTCCCGATGTTCAGAAACAAAGGTTTCTCGAAAATTCTCGTGTCCTCGAATTAGCTTTTTCATCGTCTGTCCCTTCGGAAATTGACCCGCTCTTCAGTTAATCATAAATCTTAATTAAAAAGCTACGACAGCCATTCGTCCGTCGCATCCTCTTTTGTATTGGTGTTACGGCTGGGCGTCTCGCGATTGAACTTGAGGTGAATCGATCGAGTTTGCACCCCATCTGAGGCAACCGCCATGATCGGATAATCAATCAGCCCATCTTGGAACGATATTTGGAACCGGAACGTTCCATCGGGACTCAGTTCGACAGGTTCACCTGCGATCGTCAATGTTGCATCTGGCTCGGTTGCCCCATACACAATCAGTTCTGCATCTGCCACCAGCCAAAACTTGCGCGGACGAATCGGCGCAACTCCGCCTGAAAAGCCTGCTCCAGACATAGTAAGTCCGGACATAGTAAGCGCTCCAGACATGCCCATACCCGAAGGCGTCGGCAGTGCCCATCCTCCCATACCTGAGGGAAACACAAAGGAGCTAATTGCCGTTTGAGGCACTTGCTGCATCGAGCCAAACAGCGATCCAGCAATGCGCTGAGACTCAACGCCTTGAGCTAACCCAAAGATTTGATCATAAATAGCGCTCTGGGGCTGACTGCTTTGGCGACCGGGTGGCACGAGTTCTAAGAACGTCTTGCCCTGCAACTCTTCTTCCCAATCGATCGTTACAAACTGATCCTCAAACCAATCGGACGGATACACGGGCGGAATGCTAACCGACGCAGAGCGAGCCAGCATGAGCCAACGATCGTCTTCAGTGAGATAGCCAATTTCGGCTAAGTAGTCGCGATCGCTTACCGGAATCGGCACATACCAGTCTCTAGCAAGTTCCTCACAGTCATACTGCTGCAAGCTATGAGGGCTTTGACGATCGAGAGTAACATCTGTTACATCGTAGAGCCGCAGCGCTAATCGTTGTCCACCTTGGCGTCTGAGTGCTTCTCGATGATCGTTCGGAACGTCCCAATAGGCGTAGGCCCACTGTGGATCGCGTGGCATGAGAACAATTCGGCTCTCGCTATATCCTGCTGGTAAATCCGCTAAACCCTCGTCTACACTAGCTAAGGTTTCACGAGACAGCTCCGCTTGTCCTAAATTAAATTTCGTCGCTTCGATTTCGGTCTGTTCACGGTTCATCTCGCTCCGATCTACGATCGCGTTTGATCGATTTGAGCTTGAAGCGGCAGCCATGCCCATAGCGGCTCCTCCTAACGCTGCACCTAGGCCAGGCGATCCGGCACCGAGTGAATTGCTCAAATCATCTAGCGATGCTTCGGAGTTTGGCGCACCCGTTTGTTGAGACTCTGACCCTACAGAAACTCGTGAATCAAAGTTGTTAAAAGGTTCGGTAGGTTCGATGGTAGCGGCATCATCGTCTAAAACGAGTTCATCCACTTGATCATCCGCTAGCTGTGCTTCAAGATCGTCGATTTCTTCGATCAGGTCGAAACTCGCCAATGACTCCTCTATCTCTGGAGAATTGCCTGGGATAGCGTTAGAGGCGTCAGAGGGTTGATTTCCAGAGCCAAGCCATGCGGCTCCCGCGCCTGCCATTGCCGCACCTCCCAGTGGCGCAGATCCTGAAATATCAGAAGATTCTTGTACGATCGCAGGGTCAATATCAGAGCGGGCGTCAGAAGCGGTATCTATGGCGCTCTCCCGTGCGTCAACCGTCTGATTTTCCGAAGCGATGGGAGCTACGGCTGGATCTGATACTGAATTTGAACCGATTTGAGCAGCATCTTGAGTGCTAGAATCCCATGGATCAGCTACCACTCCAAGCGAGGGGTTATCAGCCGAATCCGCTACGAAAGGAGTTGAAGAGGAGTTCGACACTAGGGAAGCGTCTGACACAGGGCGATCGCTCGGACTGATCGCGCTTTCCAATGGATCAGAGTTAGCTTCGTTAGGTTCTGCGCGATCGCGCACTGTCCACGCGGCTCCTGCACCTGCTGCAACTCCTGCGCCTCCAATGGCCGTTCCGCCGATCCGATTGGCTTCGGGTTGAGACTCTGCAATTGAGGCGCGATCGCCATTAATCACAGTTTCGGTTCTCGCCGCTAAATTTGGATCAGCGCCACGATCTGGTGGATTGACTGGTGGATTGACTGATGGATTTGCAAGGGGGGCTTCAGCAGACGATGTGGGGTCAGCTCCAGCGCGACGATTTTTTAGCAACCACGCTACTAGTAAGCCCGCAATGCCTAACGGCAAAAGCCACAGCAGCCAAGTCGGAAGTCCTGCACTTGCTTCAGAAGTCGTTTGGAGTGCTTGTCCACTCTGATTCGCCCCATTCGGCGCAGCCGTTGCAGCCGCGCTTGGAGAAACGGCAGCATTGGCCGCTCCGGTAGCGGTTGCTCCAGCAGGACTTGCACCAGGACTCGCAGCCGCAATCAGCGTGCCAGATGCGGCGGCAGGGTCAGCTTGGGCAGTTTGAATAATTGATTGAGCAGCGGGAGCGGTGGCGTAACCAAGAAACGCCGCGATTGCAGGAGAAGGCGTCCCTTTATACACGTAAGAGAGAGGCTGCGAGAAGGGATAGCGCGGGTCGTCCGGCAGGGTAGTGTGCATCGGCACAATCCGGACACTCGGCTGATTTACAAGCTGATATGCGATCGCATATCCAACGCCATTCGTACCCAAATCCTGAAGCATTGCTTCGGTGCTGTCTTCTCTAGTTTTTGCTGCCGTTGCTCCGCTTGCAAACGGCGCGTCCTGAAAGGCGGGATAATTTTGGAAGGCTTGACGAGTATCGCTCGTGTCTGGACGGTCGATCAGCCGAATCGCCCCTGGCGCACCGCCAACCTGCGACCAATCGGTAATTTCCCCCCGGAAAATCTGAGCAAACTGTGTGGTCGTCAAGTTTCCTCTAAACGGATTCGTGGGACTGACGACGATCGCAATCTTGTTGCGTGTGACTGGAATCGCGACCAGTCCTTGCGCTTCTTCTTCGGCAGTGAGCGAACGCCCGATCGCGGCTAAATCTATTTTTCCATCCCTTAAATCTTGCAGCCCCGTAGCGCTCTCGGTATAGCCGATATCAATACTGGTTTCTGGGTACTGCGTCTCAAATCGCTGCTTCAAAGCTTGGTTGATGGCTGCCATGCTGCTAGAGCCACTAATCCGAACGGTTGTCCCCTTGGGCACAGCATCTGGCAATGAAAATGCTGATGGACTGGCCGACTGAGCGAGGGCAGGGCGGACTTTCAGCGATCCAGCAAAAGGGGTTGCGGTGGTTAGAAGTGTAACCAGTAACGCAAGATTAATGACGGAAGGTTGTTTCTTAAACACCATTGGATCTAATGCAGCTTACACCGTTCGGATTGAGGTAATTATATAGTGCTTAACTTGAATTTACAGATGAACGAGAGAAGAGTTGCGATTAAAAATTGATTTTGAAGCTGCTTGAGAGGGATGATGCGATCGGCGTTAGCGAGGTGACTCTTCCGATTTACCTGCTTTGTTAATTCAGTGCGCCAAATGCAGAAACTCATTCGTTCAAGTCATTGAAAGGGATCGCGGGTTGCCTGAAGAATGCGATCGCAAACATCACTACCCTGAAATTTTTACTTTTAGAAGCTCAAGCGGGTGACGGCTATAGGAGCATTACTAGCGAGTTTGACCCCTTACCGACCCCGCTCAGACAACTCTATTTTCTAGATAACCACTTCGCCGCCAGAATACCTCCGATAAAGCCAAACAAATGTCCTTCCCACGAGATGTGCATTTGGTTAGGAAGAACGCCCCAAATTAGACTGCCGTAGAATAAGCCAACGGTCAGCGATAGCGCGATCGACAGAGCGCTCCGCTCGAAATAAGCCCGTGATAGTAAAAATCCAAAGTAGCCAAAGATAACGCCACTTGCGCCAATATGGATGCCTGGAGAGCCAAACAGCCAAACGCCGATGCCACTTGCAAGCAGGACGATTGCAGACACCGCAAAAAATTCTTTCACGCTTCGCAGCATCACAAACCAACCCAACATCAGGAAGGGAATTGTGTTGCTAATGAGATGCTGATAGCTGCCGTGGAGAAAGGGCGAAAAAAAGATTCCTCGAACTCCGAGGCTGGTTCGAGGAATGATGCCATACACATTAGCCGTCCCTGGCAAGACGCTGTCGGTAATATGGATGAACCACATTAACCCCACCAGTCCACCGAGGATGACAACGTGTGATTTAAATTCGCTTGCGATCGCGCTTGGATCGTTGGGGTTTCTTCGGGTCATCAGAGGTCAGGTAAACGGGTTGACTTCCTTTCTAACACATCAAAAACGCAGTACCCACAAGGCACTGCGAAATCTAAGCCGTCTATTACACTAGGGAGAAGTTTCTTAGGCTCCCTTCATTACTTAGCTTAAGTAGGTTGAGCGTTTAGCACAGATGACTGCAACTGCTGAGCTAATTCAGTCAGCCGACGAATCCGTTCTTCTGTCGGGGGGTGAGTTCTAAACAGTGATTGCAATCCTTTAGTTGAAAGTGGATTGACGATCAGTAGAGGTGACAGCGCTGGATTGCCATTCATCGGAATCTCATGTCCAATACGCTCGAGCTTTTCGAGGGCGCTAGCTAGGGCAAGAGGATTTTGAGTGATTTCAGCCGAGCCTTGATCGGCGGCAAATTCGCGAGTTCGAGAAATCGCCATTTGAATCAGTCCTGCCGAGAGTGGTGCAAGCACAATAAGGAACAGTAGACCTAAAGGATTTCCACCCCGACGGCTATCGCGAGAAACGGGACCATACAGCGCCCCAAACGTCAGAATTCTGCCTAAGAAGGTGATGCCACCCGCGATCGTACCTGCAACCGCTTGGGTGAGCGTATCGCGATTTTTAACGTGCGTCAGCTCATGGGCTAAAACGCATTCTAGCTCTGCTGGGCTCAGCAATTCCATAATGCCTTGAGTCACGGCGACGGCAGCATGATCTGGGTCGCGACCTGTAGCAAATGCGTTAGGAGATTGTGTTGGAACCACAAACAATTTTGGCATTGGAATTTCGGCGCGATCGCAAAGCCGCTTAATCATGTCAAACAGTTCTGGCGCTTCAGACCGCTCAACGGGCTGTGCGGCATAAGAAGCAAGCGCCATCCGATCTGAGTAATACCAAGACCCAAAGCTGCTAAATGCAGCAAAAATCAATCCCAAAATAAGACCCTGCTCGTTGCCAACCAGGTAATACCCAGCCAGAACCAATATTCCGCTCAGTAATCCTAGAAGGGTAGCCGTTCTAATTTGATTCCCAATCATCTTCCGTGTAAAAGTTTTTCTACAGGTCTGCAATAATATTCCAGCATGACTCACAATCCTTACTCTATCCCTTGAGTGAATTTCTTCTCATTCATCGGTACAGTTTTCGAGATACTGCATTTTTTAAGTACTGTAGAGTGTGAGGTATGGGTTACTTTACTTGATTCTCTATGAGCTTTCGGATTGGTTGTGCAATTTGGGCTTACAAAAGTTGGGTTGGCGATTTGTTTCCGCCAAAGAGCCGAGCGAGCGATTTTCTAAGCCTTTACAGTCATCGATTTACTTGTGTAGAAGGCAACACAACATTCTATTCTGTGCCGAATGCGGAAACAGTAGCGCGATGGGCAGCAGAAACACCGCCTGGATTCAAGTTTTGTCCTAAACTACCTAAGAAATTAACGCATAATGGATTGCTAGAACCATCACTAACAGAAGCACTTAAATTTCTAGAATTGATGCAAGGGTTAGGCGATCGCTTAGGGCCTTTGATGCTGCAACTTCCGCCGAGTTATAGTCCCGCTAGATTGAATGACTTAACAATTTTTTTAAGCCGTTGGTCAAAAACAGGAGTGCCTTTAGCGGTAGAAGTGCGGCATCTAGAGTGGTTTAGAGAACCTCATAAAAGCCACTCGAATGCGATGTTAGAAGATTTAGCAATCGGTAGAGTGATGCTAGATACACGTCCAATTTATGAATGCGAGAATGATCCTCAAATTGATAGTGAGCGTAAGAAGCCCAACGTTCCGCTCCAGCCCGTAACAACGTCTAACGTTGCGTTAATTCGATACATCAGCCATCCAAATTTAGAATCAAATGAGCAATACTTGCAAGAATGGGCAGAGCTTGTCGATCGCTATCTCAAACAGAATGTTCAGGTATATTTCCTTGTGCATTGTCCTGTTGAGGCGCGATCGCCCCAAACCGCTCGTCACTTTCAGCAATTGCTTGAGCAACACGGGGTACCCATCCCACCTCTGCCTTGGAACACCATTTACTCCAAAGCAACCGAGCAAGCTCCTTCGCAACTGAGTTTGTTCTAAAGCGCTCGCCTTCACGCAGAGGTAATATTCCGATTATCGCGGCGACGAACAACAACAACACAGGGTCGAGGAGCCGCATTCGCTTTTTTGCTAGGGAAGTTAGATCCGATTGGAACATCACGAATCTGCATAAAATCTTTGCCGTCTGTCGTTTGCAGAGCAAATTTGCGACTTTCAGATTTCATATTCTGCCGAATGCCATGCATCTCTCCCGGATGTTGAACTGCTAGAAAAAGCGTTTGGCGATCGCGGCTTAAAAACGGGCCGGTCAGTTCAGATTCCATTGGAGCGATCGCAAACATATAGGCATTGCCTGCATTCGTGCCCGACGTCGGAATAAACCAAAGAGAATTATTGCCAAATACGCCCCGCAGGTTGGACTGACTAATCGGAACGCCATTCTTGCCGATGCGGTTTGGAATAGCTTTGTTAATTTTGTCAGACGACATATCCGTGACGACCCACACATGACCATCTGGATCGATCATCAAATTATCAGGGTTCGCAAATCCTGCACCACCTGCGCTTGGCTCTCCGCCTAAGGCCATCATCTTCCAGCTAAACGTCATCGCCGCCGGATTATTTTGATCTTCGACGAGGTGCATCACAAATCCGTATTCGTAAGGCGTTTCACCCTTAGCACCTTTGAAAACCCGTTTATCTGCTCCCCCATCTTTGTCAGGAGAGCCAGAGGTAAACGAAACGTAGAGAGAGCCATCCGGCGCAATTTCAGTATCTTCAGGTCGTGCGGTACAGGTTGCGCCGCACGCATTCGCGGCATAGTGAGCATCGATCAAAATTGCACCTTGTTTTTCCTCAGCGTTTCCTTGATACAGATCACCCAGCGTTTTGAACTGCTGCTTGAATTTCTTGACGTCTGCCTCGGTTCTAAACGCTTTGTAGCCGCCTTCAGGACGTTTGGGCAGGTTAATCATGCCGCCAACAATGGTGGTAGGACTATCTGGCTCAACGGGAGTATCGGCTTTGAGCGCGATCCAGCGCCCGGTTCCATCTTCGTTAAATTTGGCAGCGTAAAGCATTCCAGTTTCGAGTAGGCGAGAATTGGCTTTATCGGTGGGATTGGTCACAGCATCACGGCTAACAAATTTGTAGAGATGTCCACCTCTGCGATCGCAGCCCGAATAAAACGCTAATGGTTTCCCTGATTCAACCCGGACTCCAACAGCTTCATGGCGATAGCGACCCAGCCACGTGTGTTTTGTGCCGTAGTCTTGCGGATTGGCAGGATCCAGTTCTACAATCCAGCCGTATTTGTTGCCTGCAAATCCAAACACGTTGCCCTGTCCAGATACCTCTTCGTCATCGATTCTGAAGGTTTGCTTGTCTGGCGGAAATGAGGTTCCATCCGCATACACCGCATCCGGGACTTGATTTTGGATGTTTTCTTCAGCGCTGAGAACCGTTCCCCAAGGCGTCGTTCCACCCGCACAATTCGCAAAAGTTCCAATAATGCGATCGCCCAACTTATCCCTATATCCTTTACCCGATTTCTTCAGAAAAACTGCCTTCGCTGCCCCCGTACACTTGAGGTAGCGTCCATCCTCTAACCCAGAAATTCCCGTGATGCGGCGATCGCTTGTGGAATAAGTGCGCTCCCATGTCCCGTCTGCCGTTTTACGAATCGAAATGACACCTAATCCCTGATCAATCAAAGCTTCTTTAGCAATCTGGCGAATCTGGGCCTTTAACGGGGTCTTGTCAGACAAAGCAAAGGCGTTCAAACCTGTTTTTTCTGCTTTGCTCAACGCTTTCTGCACATCCTTAAAAGGGAGCTTTTTGCCAATCACTTTTTCGTAAGTTTGTAGCCACGGAACTGCACTAATGTACTCAAAGTTAACGCTGAGGTAGCCTTCGTTAGGAGCCGTTTCGACAAACGAGAGGTAGTCGTTGTTGTAGCCAAACCGAGAATCCCCGACTTTGTCTCCCCACGCGGCCAGCACATCATAGCTAAAGCCATCAGGCAGCACTAAATCATCGGCTACTTCGTACTGGCTTAAGGTATCGATTTGTTTTTCGAGTGAAATTCCCGTTGTCTCCAGTGGAAGCGGACTTTTAACCGGAGTGAAGCTCAGTTCATTCGCAGATGCATTGATGTTTTGTGCTCCACCAACCAAACTTTGAAACGGCATAGAGAACTTTTGCCCGGACTTGAGCGCAGTTCCAGCAGCAGCCGTTCCAGCTGCCGCCCCTAAAAAGAGCAAAAAATTCCGGCGTTTCACAGGCATGATAGATGGCTCCAAGTTGGTAATCTGTTCTGTGATAGCAGGCAACAGGCTCGTTTGAGGTTAAGACGGGGTAATCTCTGGGCTAAGAGACCCATTGAAGTTAGCAAATTGAAGTTGGCAAAATGATGCGGAGGTGAGGATGAAGATGAATCCATTCTGTCTGGTTGCCCGTACTCACCTAAAACAACATCAGAACAAACTACTAGCTTGAGCAAAATTTTCGTTTCGAGCTTGCTAGGGTCACACCTCTAGTAGAAGTTTTAACTAAATAAAAAAGTTCTAGTAACTACTTTTTTTGTTACTAAGTAGGACAACCTAATTAAAGCTAAAACGCTCTACTGGGTAACTACCCTT
>NZ_JCACKG010000265.1:0-41536 GCF_059505265.1 Myxacorys chilensis
ACACTGATTCTAAGCGAAATGCAATTCTAAATTCAACATCTACAACTGTAGTAAATATCCTCAAACTCAGGTGTAATTTTGGAACTCCGTATTATGAATACTACAAAGCGAGAAATTGAATCGCTTCTAAGAAAGCTTCCTGATGACTGCTCGATCGAAGATGTGCAGTATCATCTCCATGTTTTAGCTAAAGTTCAACAGGAATTAGAAGCAGCAGACACTCAAGGAACAGTGACTCAAGAAGAAGCGGAAGAGCGCTTGAATAGATTCGTATGAGGATAAATCGTGAGTGAAGTAGAGAAAGATTATGAATTAAAAGTGCTGAAAATGGTACTCAATACCTACTTAGACGAAATCGCATCGGCGATGACGGAGGAAGGGCTTAAATCACTTGAGGCTAATCGTGATCGGACCGTGTGGAATTTAGCTACGAAAATTTACAGCCAGAGCGGGCACAAAGTTGACTTATACAGTATACGAAAGCTAGTTGATTCTAGAATTGAAGGCATGAAGCATCAGGTAGCTGCTGATAAAGAACGTAGGGCTGAGGAAGCTCGTCAAGATGAAGAACGTAGGGCTGAGGAAGCTCGTCGAAGGGATGCAATTAAAGCTTTTGTTCCTGCAAGAGTTCAGAAAATAGTTAGTGAGCAGTTGCAGGTAGATGAAAATAAAGTTAACTTAGACAGCCACTTGGTGAAAGATCTAGGCATGGATGAAGTAGCTTGGGTTAACCTTTCAATGGAACTAGAAGAAGAGTTTGATATTGAGATACCCAACGAAATAGTGGAGGATGGGTGGATCACTATTAAGAACCTCGTGAATCTTATCCAGAAGATACTCTTAGCTTAGATTCAGTATTTGTTCGTAATGGGATCAAATTGCTGAAAGAAAACTTGTCAGAGCATCTGCGATCGCGCTTTGTCTTTACCCCCGGAAAAGTCACGGTACGAGGATTGGGAATGCTGAGCGCCGATCAGCAATTGTCGAATCTGATCAATTGGCTCAGCCGAATGCAGGGAGCCTTGCCTGAACTCGCCTTGGTATAGTATTGTCAAATCTAAATAAATCAGAATGTTGGATATAAAAAATTAGCTTGCAAATCGGGACGGTACTTCTGAAAATAGACGCGATCGTTGGGTGTCCACCGCTCCACCCAACTCTCAGTTTCATCAATGTTGTATTCGGTCGTCCCGCGACGCAATCCGCGCTGTTGTGCCACCTCCAACGAACAATCCACCCAAATCTTGAATCGATAATACGGCAGCAAAGTTGGATGCAGCGCACTGATACCCTCAATGATGAGATAATCGACCACTTCTATTTCTCGCCAATCCTTCAGTTTGCCCTGATGCCAATCGAACACTTGGTAGCGAATGGGATTGCCTTGAGTGGCAGGAATCAGAACTTGGTGTTCTAAGCGATCGCGATCAAACACAGTCCAATCTGACAATCGTACATCTCGCTCTGGAACCCAAAACTCATCCATTGAAATTACTTCAGCAGCATGCAATTGCTTCACTAGTCGTCTCGACAGCGTACTTTTGCCAGACCCTCCAAATCCTGATATGCCAATTGAGATCGGTTGCTCTTGTGTGTTTGGTAGCCCAAGAATTGCTTCAGTGAGTTGAGCGAATTTAGACGTGCAGTTCGAGTTGTCAGGACTTTACATTGTTTCTTCATTTCCACTATTTCTGATGAGAACGGCAAGATCATTTAGCATCAGCTAGTGCGTAGCCAGAAAGGGTGAGATAGCGATCGCAGTGCCACTGTAGTTCTTCTTAAGTGATGCAAATTTTTGTAATGAAAACAAACGATTCAGTTATGATGCTCCTTTTACCAAAATGGCAGAACTTAAGTAAAAGCAGGCATTGTTGCGTATCAAATATTACATCAAATATAAAGTATGGACTTTGTGGTTTGCGTCTGAGCGATGTTGCGAAAACTGGACATATCGTAGATAACAGGTATAAAAAATTAAGTGAGCTTTTGTAATAAAATCGCGGTTTCTACAGGTATTATTTGTGTCAATCTAAAAACATCAATACTGCCTTAAGTCCTTCAAAATGTTCTTATCTTTAGCTGCCTTTAAATCATCTAAGTTAGAAAACGTCAATTCTTAGCTAATTTTTTAGTATCATAAAGCACATACAGCCTGCGGCTCCTAGCACCAAAGCTTGTTATTTGAAGTAGTAGACAGTACTCTATTTATGACTTGGGTGTTGACCGCATTTAACTGCGGACTGCTAAATAAAGAAATTGTGCATTTGGGTTCATCTCTTTATAACTCGGCTAACATGGTGCAGATTGATCACCCAGGTTACATTCCATACTGGGATCAACCTTCGTGCCCATTCAGTCTTGATTGAGGAGGTCTTTTCATAAAGCGATTACAAACGTTTTACTATCGACTAGCGGCTCCCTCCGCCTCACCTAATTCGGTAAGAGAAAGCTGTTTTATTGCAAGACTCTTCTCTTATAAAAAGGTCATTTGTTAAAGAGGCCAGTTTTTGTGTAATCGCACGAAGATTGTGTTTCTGTTTGTCAAGTTTTTATTAAGTTGATTTTGTTTTTCTTATTGCTGTTAGTCTGCAAGAGGCTTTGCTTTCTAGACATTCCTGTTAATCCTCCGCTAAAAATGCAGTTGCAGTAAGCTTCTATTTCTCATATAGAGATTACTTGCAGTAGGTCTCAAGAGTTTCTCAATCGATACCGGTTTTTATGGTTAGTCATCGACCGTTTCAACGACTCCAACCCCTGAGTTTGTTAGCTCAACTCATCAGCCGTCAGATCGACGGCTGTTTGCAAGTCATCAGTGGCTCAACCTCATGGTTGCTCTACCTCGATCGCGGTAAGCTCGTCTACGCGACGAACTCGACCGCTCCGTTTGATCGACTCCAGCACCATCTGATGGGATTAGGCGACCAAGCCCCTGCCCTGAGCAAGCTCGACTATGCCCAGCTGCGGCGACAATTCGATCAGCCTGCCTCCCTCTCCGCCAGTAGCGTGGATTATCAAGCGATTCGTTGGCTGGTTGAGCAGCAGTATCTGACGATACCTCAAGCGGTGAGTCTGATTGATGCGATCGCAAAAGAGGTGCTGCAATCCTTCTTAGCGGTGACAGAAGGCATGTACGAACTGACCGCAAAAGCCGCAATCTCAAATTATCCCAACTTATGCCAACTCGATTTGCGGCAGATCGTTGAACACTGTCATACCCGTGCCCAACGTCCAACGCCAACCGAACCGCGCCCTGCCGTCTCTCGCTCAGGTGCCACGATTCCTCGTGCGTCTGCTCCAGACAAAACCGAAGAACCGTCCACCCCGTCAGACAAACCTCGTCATACGATCGCCTGCATCGATGACAGCCCGACCATTTTGCAAGCCATCAGCAGCTTTCTCCACGACTCCAGCGTTTCTGTCGTAATGATCAACGACCCAGTGAAAGCACTGATGCAGATCATGCGGACAAAACCAGACCTCATTCTACTCGACGTCGGGATGCCAAACCTCGATGGATATGAGCTATGTTCATTGCTGCGGCGGCATCCTAGCTTCAAACAAACTCCCATCGTGATGGTGACCGGACACACCGGATTTATCGATCGTGCGAAAGCAAGACTAGTGGGTGCATCAGGCTACTTAACCAAACCCTTTACCCAGCCAGAATTGGTCAATACCGTATTTAAGTTTTTGGGGGTCAAAAATGAACGCTAACTTAATGCTGTACTCCCTTGACTGTGGTCTGATCCAGGCTATTTCACCCTTCGCTAAACGCATTCAAAATCATGAGCTTAACCTTGATGGGAACCGTGTTAGTCGTCGAAGATACTCCTTCGGAGATGGAGTTACTGAGCCATTATCTGCGGGAAGGAGGCTATAGCGTCATCGGTGCCGTCAGCGCCAAAGAAGCACTTAATAAAGCCGTTGAACTAAAGCCCGATGTGATTGTAACGGATGTTGTCATGCCCGGAATGAGCGGGTTTGAGCTATGTCGCAACCTCAAGAAAAATCCTGAAACGCAGAAAGTACCCATTATTATCTGTACGTCTAAAGGGCAAGAAATTGACCGATTGTGGGGAATGCGGCAAGGCGCAGATGCCTACATTACAAAGCCTTTTACCCGTGAGAAACTGATCCGCACGGTTCAGTCGGTGGGAGGGTGAGGTGGTCAATCCGTCAGCACTGAGCTTAACACCCGCCCGCACTCGAACCCATCAAGGCGAACCGTACCTCAAGTTTCAAGTCACTGAAGGGGTTCAGGCAGGACTGATCATGAAACAGGTGCAGGAAGTTTTGGTCTTGCCCACGCCTCAACTCACTCCAATTCCGAATTTGCCTGTCGGCGTTCTCGGACTGATGCACCGCCGCAGTCGCGTGCTGTGGGTCGTCGATCTGGCGCTGTTGCTGGGGGTCGGCGTCCTTGACTATAGCCCCCAGCAGTATGACATTGTGATTGTTCGCACGGGGGGAGCCGCGATCGCGCTTGCCGTTCGTCAAGTCGGGGGCATTGCTGGCGTACAGCCAACGCAGGTTCAACCGCTTCCCAGTCACGCCGCAAAGGGACTAATTCCCTATTCCAGAGGCTGTATTCTACAGCCGCAAGAAATTGTGTTTTTACTCGATGGAGAAGCTATTTTACAAGCTCCAATTTTACAAGGGAACGGGTATTAACAATGTGATGGTTCTGTTCTTTCGCGTTGTTCATTAGCATTAGTCATCAGGCTAAACGCATCTCTGCTTTCTGAATGCTCCTTACCGCCGTATCACTTCATCATCCTATGGTCGACCAACTTGACGCTGCCAAAAATGGCCATGCTCCTGTCTCTGTCCAATCTGCTGATTCCGTTGCGGCTGTCGAAGCGGTTCCGGTTGAAGCAGGTAAAGCCAGCCCGTCTCAGATCACGGTTCTCCAGCGCGTCAAGCGGTTAGGATTTCGCGCTAAGGCAACGGCGCTGGCAATTGCGATCGCGACATTGCCGGTATTGGGAATTGGTGCGATCGCGTATAAATTAGCCAATCGCTCAATCACCAATCAAATTAGAGAAAACGAAGAACGGTTGGCTCAGACGCTGAGCCAGAAGTTGGCGTCTTTCATGACAGAACGAAATGGCGATATGCAGATTCTGTCAACTCAGCCCGCGTTAACCATTCCCGCCGTGCGGAACGCGACCTCATCTGAAGAAAGGAGAGCCGTTCTAGAACGGTTTGTTGAGGCGTATCGAGTATATGACAGTATTGCGATTTTTGATCTCAATGGCAGTGCTACGCTGCAAAGCGATCAGCAATCCATTCCCAAACAGTCTGACCAAGATTACTTTAGAGCTGCTCTAGAGTCAGATAAAGTGCTGATTAGCCGTCCGGTAAGAGCCACTTCAAATGGGCCTTTTGTGATCTACCTGACTGCCCCAATCAAAGAATCAGGCAGCGGGAAAAAGATTGCGATCGCGCGTGCTATTCTGCCGGTTCGCAGTTTGACCGATCAGTTGCGCGACTACAGCAAGGGAGGTGCAGAATTCAGCATCGTCGATGGGGGCAATCTGGTTTTCAGCAATCAAATTTTCTTGTCGTCTCAAGACAGCCTAATTGGACGGTCTGCGGGAGAGGTCTATAGCCAGTTTTTGGATATGCAATCTCGTCGGGAGACTAATACCCGCGTGATTGAGCAAGACTCACAGACCAGTAAAGTCCATTTGTTTGCGAGTTATGTTCCGTGGGTGGGCGGTGAGAACGTTCCCGACCTCGGCTGGGGGACAATTTTAGGAACGCCAACAGACCTTGCCTTTGCTCCCCAGCGACAGTTGTTTTGGATTTTTACCCTGGGAACAGGAGCCGTTGCGGTGCTGACCGGGCTGTTAGCGGCTTGGCTCGCCAATCGCGCCACTCGACCGATTTTGGCTGCTACGAACGCAGTGCAAGATTTGGGAGCAGGAAAGCTTGATACGCGGCTGACCGTGAAGGGAGACGACGAACTGGCGACGTTGGGCAACAACATTAACGTGATGGCCGAGCAGTTGCAGGCATTGCTGCAAAATCAAGCGCAGAGCGTCCAGCGATCGCAGTTTCTCAGCGAAGTCGTGGTGAAAATTCGGCGATCGCTGACCTTAATGGAAATTCTGCAAACGAGCGTCGATGAAGTCCGAATTTTTCTCAAGAGCGATCGGGTCGTGGTGTACAAATTCGACCCAGACTACCTGAACGGCGCGGTCATCGCTGAGTCTGTAGCACTAGGCTATCCCACAGCGCTGAACGCCAACATTGCTGATCCTTGCTTTAAAGAGTATGTAGACAAATATCGTCAAGGACGAATGCACTTCATCTACGACCTTGATGCTGCCGACCTAGACCCGTGCTACCGCAGTCAGCTAGAGCCGTTTCAGGTGAAAGCCAATCTAGTTGCACCGATGATTGTTGAGGGACAGTTGATGGGACTGTTGTGCGCTCACCAGTGTTCGTCTGCGCGACGCTGGACACCCGAAGAAATCGACTCGTTTGGGCAGATTGCGGCTCAGATTGGCTATGCCCTTGATCAAGTGGACTTGCTGACCCAGGCTCAAACGGCTCGCCAAGTTGCTGAGCAGCTATCGGACGACCAACGGCAGCAAAAAGAAGCGCTGCAAATGCAGTTGCTCCAACTGCTAGGAGAAGTCGAAGGGGCCGTAGAAGGCGATTTGACCGTTCGTGCAGATGTCACCGCCGATGAGATCGGCACGGTTGCCGATTTCTTTAACTCGATCGTGGAGAGCTTGAGACAGATTGTGACTCAAGTGAAATCGGCAGCAGTTCAGGTGAACGATGCTCTTGGCAATGACGAGCAATCGGTGCGCCAACTGTCAGAAGATGCGATGCAGCAAGCCGAAGCAACCAACCGGACGCTGAATTCAGTGCAGCAGATGGTGCAGTCAATTCAAGCTGTATCGTCGAGTGCCCGGCAAGCTGCTGATGTGGCAAAATCGGCATTCTCCACGGCAGAAGCAGGCGGCGTGGCAATGGAACTGACGGTGCAAAATATTTTGGGGCTACGAGAAACGATCGGAGAAACGGCGAAGAAAGTGAAGCGCCTGGGTGAATCGTCGCAGCAAATCTCGAAAGTAGTATCGCTGATCAATCAAATTGCGGTGCAGACCAATCTTCTGTCGATCAACGCTGGAATCGAAGCCGCCCGAGCGGGTGAAGACAGCCAAGGCTTTGCTGTGGTCGCAGAAGAAGTGGGAGAACTCGCAGCCCGATCAGCCGCCGCCACTCGCGATATCGAACAGATTGTGGCCACGATTCAGCGCGAAACCTCAGAGGTGGTAGAAGCAATGGAGCAGGGAACCACGCAAGTTGTCGAGGGAACGCGCTTGGTCGATAATGCTAAACTCAGCTTGGAGAAAATTCTCACGGTGTCTCAGCAGATCGACCAATTAGTCGGATCGATTTCACAGGCAACAGTGTCTCAGGTTGAGACATCACAGGCTGTAACCTCGTTGATGCAGAACATTGTACGCTCGTCGGGGCGCACCTCTGAATCGACATTACAGGTTTCCGAATCGATTCGCCAGACAGTCGCGATCGCACAGGAGCTTAAAGACTCGGTCGGCACATTCAAGGTGAGCTAATTTCTCCGACGTGCCTTCATCCACAACCCTTTTTCAGAGCAGGGCGCAAGACCGCCGCTTCTTATTAGATAGGGTGGAATGAGGGCAAACGCCAGATCTTCGGACTATCCCAGCCATTACCTAAACCATCACAATGTCACAGGACAAAGAGCTTGAAATTCGTCGCCAATTTCTAGATGAAGCCCAGGAGTATCTAGACACCTTAGACGGAACGATTTTAGGACTTGCCGACCACCATGTAGATGCTCAGAAAATCAATGCAGCGCTGCGGGCAGCTCACTCGATCAAAGGCGGGGCAGGCATGATGGGATTTGAGGTATTAAGTGCGCTGGCGCATCGTCTCGAAGATTTTCTGAAAGTCCTGAAGGTTGATAAATCCATTGCACCGACCTTTCATCTTGAAAATTTGCTGCTCTCGGCACTCACAGGGTTACGTCAGGTGATCGATCGCGATCGCCAGTTTCTCGCTCATCCCCACGCTCACCGTTCTGCGATCGATTCGACCTGGCTGGCGGCGGAAGTGACGCCTATTTTCGAGCAATTGCACGAACAGTTGGGCGATCCTCAAGATGAAAATGCTGGCTCCATTCTCTCGCCGGAAGACGGACAAGAAATTATTCCGCTCCTATTTGAAACGGAGGTCGAAGGCTGTTTGCAACGGTTAGAAGCGGTAGTTGCAACGCCAACGCAACCGTGTTTGCGGGAAGAACTTGCAATTCTGGCACAAGAATTAGGGGGATTAGGAGAAATGCTGCAATTGTCAGCATTTACTCACTTGTGCGAATCGGTAACGCAACGCTTAGAAACAGAAATTGAAGACATTAGCGCCTTTGCCAGTCAAGCACTGCAAGCTTGGCGATATGCACAGGTTAAGGTGCTGTCAGGGCAGTATCATCAAATTCCGACCGATGTGGATGTCATAGAGTTCGATATCAATTCGCTCCTAGAGCCGCTACCCGACTACTTTGGCGAGCCAGACACTCATTTTGTGACCGACGACATCGGACTGAACGGAGAAATTGACGCAACAGACATTGCCTTTCCCGATTCTGCTACCCTCGACTCAATCTTTTCATCAGTTGAAGAAAAGGGCGATTGGTACACTGACATTTTAGCGGCTGAAGCCGTGGCGGTCAGCGATGATGGCTACACCGACTATCAGCCCACGTCTGAAGCATTGCCATTTTTCGGCGAATCGCAAGTTTCAGATTTTAAGATTTTAGACGCGAATACGTCCGAAGTTGAAGAGGATCAGGATATTACGGTTCGCGTCCCGGCGCGGCAACTGAATCTGTTGAACGATCTTTTTGGTGAACTCACGATTGATCGCAACGGCATTGATCTATATCTCAAACGTCTGAGAACCTTAGCGCAGAGTTTGCGCGATCGCATTCAAACCCTCGATGCCGTCAACGCTAAACTCCGGACGGCCTACGACAAAATCTCGATTTCCGGACTCGGTCAGCACCTTACAGTAGACGAAACGAGTTCAAGCTTGGTGGTGCGAAATGCCTATTCGCGATCGGGATTTGATCTGCTCGAACTCGATCAATACACCGATCTCAATCTACAGTCTCAGCAAGTGATGGAAACGATCGTTCAGTTGCAGGAAGTTGCAGAAGACATTGAACTGAGCCTGGATGAGAGTGAGCAAGCGTATCGGGGCTTGACAAAAACTGCAAAGCAAATGCAAACCGGATTGACGCAACTGAGAATGCGTCCGCTCTCGGATGTGGTCGATCGCTTTCCCCGCGCGGTTCGAGAGTGGTCATTACAGTATGGTAAACAGGTCAAGCTTAATATCATCGGCGGCGGAACGCTCGTCGATCGCAACATTCTCGAAACGCTAAACGATCCGCTCATGCATTTATTACGCAACGCGTTTGATCACGGAATCGAAACGCCAGATGTGCGGCAATCCCAAGGCAAATCGCCAGAAGGTGTCATCGAAATCCGGGCATCTCAGCAGGCCAATCGTACCGTGATTACCATTCGAGATGATGGCGAAGGAATTCCGATTGATCGGATTCGCGATCGCGCAGAGCAAATGGGGCTTGATCCGGTTCTTTTAAAGACGGCAGGTGAATCCGATCTGCTCTCGCTGATTTTTGAGCCAGGATTTAGCACCCGAGAGCAGGTCAGTTCAATGTCTGGGCGCGGTGTGGGGATGGATGTTGTCCGCAGCAACCTCAAACAGATTCGCGGAGAGATTACCGTCAACACAGAGGCAGGGCAGGGCACAACGTTTACACTATCGGTTCCGTTTACGCTGTCCACGGTGCGAGTGCTGTTGGTTGAAAGTGGAGGCATGTTGCTCGCGTTTCCGAGCGATGTCGTGACTGAAATGTTTTTACTCAAACCAGAAGACCTGATCAACACGGGCAGCAACGAGGTGATCAACTGGCAAGGCAAGGTGGTGCAAGTGGTGCGGTTGCAGAAGTGGCTGCACTTTAACTGTCCGCGATCGCCCCACGGTTACGAGACGCCGCCCAGCATTTCGGCAGCCAGCGTTATGCTAATTCATCAAGGCGATCAACTCTACGGCATTCCCATCGATCGTTGTTGGGGTGAACAAGAAGCCACCAATCGCCGCATTGAAGGGACGTTGGCATTGCCGTCCGGCTTTAGTGGCTGCACCATTTTAGGCAATGGTCGCGTCGTGCCGCTAGTGAACGCTGCCGAGCTTCTGCGCTGGATTACAAGCTGCGAAAGGTCTGAGGACGATCCGCTTGTACCTTATCGCTCGACTGGGGCGCACCGACTGAGTCTCCCTCCTAGTTCAATTCCGACTGTTCTAGTGGTAGACGATTCGATTAATGTTCGTCGGTTCTTAGCGTTAACCTTAGAGCGGGCTGGGTATCGGGTTGAGCAAGCGAAAGATGGACAAGATGCGCTGGAGCGATTGGAAGAGGGCTTAGCTGTTCAAGCGGTGGTCTGTGATATTGAAATGCCGCGACTAGATGGATTCGGATTTTTGGCAAAAGCGAAAGTGAATCCGTCGTTTACTCAGGTTCCGATTGTGATGCTCACGTCTCGGACGGGAGACAAACACCGCAAATTAGCAGAAAGCTTAGGAGCAACGGCTTATTTCTCCAAACCGTACAATGAGCAAGAATTGCTGCAAACGCTAGAAAAAACAGTTAGCGTGTAATTTTACTTGATTCTGTAATATCAAAGTTAAAGATACTCGTTACAGATAAATGATTGGGAAGGGCACTGCCGCACCTTCACCATGATTTATTACGTTAATAGGATGGATATTGACTAGACAACACTTCTTGTTGTGAAATCAGCTTAAAAGAATGTACAGAGGTAATGGTATTCTTTTAGTAATTTCAAGCAATTGAAATTGATAGATGCTTACAGGGTTGAATCTACGATTAGCACTTTGTGCAACGCTGCTAAAACACAATGCTCATCAAGCAACCCATCGCTGTGAAATCTAATATATCAATCATTGGAAATCCCTCTGTTTGGCTGAAACGATTCCATAATCTGCCTCTTAAACGCAAGCAGACTGCCGCTTTAGCAGCCTGCCAACTCATTCCAATTTTAGGGCTTAGCATTGGTTCGACACTGGTATTAACTAATAGCTTAAGAACTCAGCTTCGCGCCCAAGCTCAGTCTGAAGTTGCTGTTGTTGAAACTAACTACAACATTAAAGTCGATCAGATGGGACTCGGTTCACGGGGACAATCTGACAACACCGCGATCATCGACGCCGCTAAACTTCATCAACGTAAAGAAGCACTATCGATTAACGTGCAAAATCAGGTCAAGCAAATTCTCAAAAATGAAGCGAAGGCACGCAATATTGAGTATGCAACTCTAGTCGGAAAAGACTTACAGATTGTTGCCAATGCCAACGCAGATCGGGCCAGAGAGACCATAACTGAATCAGCCTTAGTCAGCTTGATTCAGACAGCGTTGAAAGAGAATCGGCAACTCAAAGCCAGTGAAGTTGTTAGTTGGGATGAACTGCAAAAAGAAGGCGCTCCTCTACCAGAAGGCATTGCTCCACAAGAGGCGCTGATTCGGTATGTGGTGACGCCCGTTCAAAATCTTGATACTCAAGAAGTCATTGGAGCATTAGTGTTTGGCGATATCGTGAATGGGAAATTAGCGATCGTTGAAAACACTCAGAATGCCTTTTCAGGCGGTTACAGCGCGATTTACCTGCGTCGTCCTAACGGGGAATTTGCGATCGCGACTTCACAACTGCAACGTGATGCTAACCAACCCCAGTCTGGACTTCCACTCTCGAATGCCTCGATTCTGACAGAGGCAGCGACTGCTCAGGGCGCAACCGTAACGGGACGCAGTTCGATCAGTGGGCAAACCTATACGATCGCAGCTAAAGCCTTGCCAAACCTCATGATGGAAGCTCCAGCAGGAGCAGCAACTCCGAATGATAGAGCTACCGCTTTCTTAGTGCGGGGAACACCGGAGACAAGCCTTAACCGTTTGCTGGGATCAAGTTTACAGCAAGAATTCTTTGTCTTGTTGGCATCGCTAGGCCTGATCGCCGCCTGGAGTGCCCTGTTTCGACAAACGGTGATCAAACCGCTTCAGAATCTCCACCGCACCACAGAGCGATTTACAGAGGGCGATCGCACCGTTCGAGCAGAAATCGCGTCTCAGGATGAAGTGGGACAACTGGCGATCGCATTCAACCAGATGGCAGACCAAATCAACACTTCTGAAACAACCCTGGTCAAAGAAGCAATTGACCAAGAGCGTCAAGTGAAAGAAGCGCAATCTGTAAGTGATATCACCGTTAAAATGCGGCGATCGCTCCATTCGGATGACATCTTGCAAACGGCTTTAGATGAAATTCGCAAATTTCTAACAGTCGATCGCACAATTATTTATCAGTTCGACCAAGCTTCAACTAACGGAACTATCATCGCTGAATCAATCACTAATGCAACCAGTAGCGTCCTTGGGCGTGCGATCGCAGATTTACTAGGATTAAAGCAGATCGAGCAATATCAAAATCAAATGTTTTGGTTAACCGATGATGCGGAAGCCAACGAGATTAATTCACAATACCGACAAAACCTAAAGGAATTACAGACTAGAGCAGAAATCGTTGCTCCGCTCAACCGCAATGGAAAACTCGTTGGCTTATTGTGCGCTCAAACGTTGAATTCAACTTCCTCTAGCGCTCGGTCTTGGCAAGCATCAGATCTCAGGTTCCTCTCTCAAATCGTCGTGCAGCTTGGTTATGCTCTCGATCAGGCGCAAATGTTGCAAGAGCGTCAAGAGGCGCTGCAAGAGTCGGAGATGCTAAAAGAATCATTGCAGCAGCACATCATTCAATTGTTAGGTGAAGTTCAAGGAGTCGCGCGGGGAGATCTAACGGTTCGCGCCAGCGTTGTCTCTGGTGATATCGGTACGGTTGCAGGTTCCTTTAATGCGATCGTCGAGAGCCTTCGTCAAATTGTTCTGCAAGTGCAGCAGTCTGCAACTCAAGTGCATAGTTTGTTGAATGAGAATGAGGGGGCTGTACAGCAACTGAGTGACGAATCGCTGCAACAGACCTACGAAACGACTCGTATTCTAGACTCGGTTGAGCAGATGACCCAATCGGTACAAACGGTCACTGAACGGGCACGTCAGACGGCGAGCGTCGCGCAATCTGCTTCGACGGCGGCGCAGATGGGAGAAACTGCAATGGAATCGAGTGTTCGCAGTATTATGACATTGCGATCGACCATTGAAGGCGCAACTCAAACGGTAAAACATTTGGGTGAATCATCTCAGCAGATTGCGCGAATTGTGTCCCTAATTCAGGAATTAGCGACGCAAACCGATGTTTTAGCGATCAATGCTAGTCTCGAAGCTTCCCGCGCTGGAGAGCAAGGACGCGGGTTTGCGATCGTTGCCTCTGAAATTGGAGAGTTAGCCTCTCGATCTGCCACGGCTGCCCGTGAGGTGGAAAAGATTGTTGAGGCGATTCAGCAACAAACGCACGGAGTCGTGGATGTGATGGGACAAAGCGCGGTGCAGGTGGTAGATAGTGCCCACTCGGTGAAAAACTCCAAACAAAGCTTGGTGCATATTGTCCATTTATCCACTCAGATCGATGAACTCGTGAGATCTGTTGTAGAAGCAATGGATTCGCAAATGCAAACCACCCATTCGGTCACAGATTTAGTGAAGGATGTTGCTCAAGTTTCGACGCGCACCTCTAACTCGTCACGGCAAGTCTCGACGGCACTGCGTCAAACGGTTGCTGTGGCAGAAGAACTACAGCGATCGGTGGAAGTCTTTAAAGTCAGTGCTTCTCCAGCGACACCCTAGCCGCTACAATTAGGAATGTTTGAATCAGCATCTACCAGCGACCTTACCCACTCAGCATTACTAGCTCACTTGTGCGATCGCGAGTGAGTAATCTTCATCATTTCATTACCACCTTTCTGAAATTCGTAAGGCACAGTGCAGATTTCAACACGATGACCTTGCAATTGCACAGCATCGATTACAAGCTGCACAAACCCCGAACGTTCTCCCGTCATATTGATCAGCAGCGGAAAAATTCTCACTTCAGATGCCACTCGACACATCTCTAAAATAGATGCAATGTGAAATTCCAACGGCAACTGGTCTGAATACGTAAACAGCAAGTGAGAACTCAAGGCTAAATCAAACTGCTGCTGATCGAACGGCAACTCTGGAAGTTCGCCTAAATGATAGCGACCTTGCTGCAATCCTACCGGAAAGTCTTCTAAAAACTGGTGCATTGCCATCATTCGCGTGGCGATCAATTCTTCTGGCGATTGCGGCGATTGCAGCGTTGTCCACACAAATTTGTCCTGCGATGCTTGAACTTTCTCACAAATAACCGGAGAAGTTTCTTCGATTCGGGCACGAATTTCTGCTGCCGAAAACTGATAGAGCGGATCACAAGAGACCACCGAGTAGCCTTGTTGAGTCATCTCAGCATTGAAGCTTGCAGGGCCTCCGGCCACGTCTAGCAGAGTGCGATGCAAATCACTAGCGGTGAGGCCAAACATCTGACAGTATTCTAAGCGCGATCGTCCCCACGGCACTACCTGGTCTAGTCGCAGTCCCATCGTTCACCCCTAAACTAGCAACGTGCAAGCTACAGAAACTTACCGTACTGCGCCTGCCAGTTCAACAATTTGAGTCTCTGCCGTCACTTCAAGCCGTGCTGGAATCACAGGCTGCTGAACTTCGACCAACCGGGGGAAATGCTCATCTACTAAAGCAGGAATTGCCTTCGCGCTGACTTTGGTGTAGCGAACTTTTCCTGGCATAAATACAAAATTTGGGCCTTTGCTACACGCCTTCATGCAGCCTGTTCCCTTCACTGCAACCTCTTCTGAAAGTCCGCGATCGCTCAAGGCTTGGGTAAGAGCATGACACGCTTCCTTACCGCCTCGTTTCATGCAGCTTGACTTCTGACAGTAGAGAACGGTCATTTTCGCAGGCTTCGTCTGAGCAATCGGCTGTGCTTCTACGATTTCTACAGAGTTGCCGCTCATCGCGCCCGATGTCAAATGAATCGAGGTCGCCTTCATTTTTACCGCATTCGTTTTGGCGTCGCGCTTCTGCACGCCTACAACTCGAATCAAATCTCCAGGTAACAGCGATCGTTCAAGGGTCGCTCTTGACTCTTTAGTCACCTTAATCGAAAACTCCGAATCAGGTGTGACTAGTTCTAAACGTTTTACTTTATAGCCGTCTTTAAAGACGTAGCCAAGAAACCGTCCCTCTAGCTGGAATTTAGATTCTTTGCGGCTCTTACTCATTGCAATTGGTTCTTAAGAGAGGTGGACATTAACGGGAGAGCAATTCAGAAATTCTTCGAGCATTCATTCAAAATCACACAGGCAACAAGGGTGAAGCAATCAACTGAATTTTGCGAAACGAAGCTTTTTGAAACTTCGTGGAGCAATCTGTACAGAGAACCTCCAAGGACCTAGTTGCTAAGGATTCAACTCACAAATCCTGTCTCAACCGCTCTGACTGCTGACATCTCACCTTGCTTATTGCAACCTTGCGTCAACAGCACTCTACTACCAAGAATATCTCAAATCTTTCTATTTGCAAACCTTTCTCATTAAGAAACCAAAAAGAAAGCGAATCATCTAATCAAGCTAACGCTAGTGGATTAGCCTGATCAAACGATTCGCGCGTTTAGAAATAAATTTTTCTAATCCGAAACTCCATGTCCCTGCCTGAATCTCTATCTAAAGCTATGAGCAGGTTCTAGGGGCAGAAACAGTGTAAACACTTCGCCCTGTTCGGGGCGCTCTCGAACGATTAACTTTGCGCCAAGAGCATGAAATAAACTCTTAGTCGCACTTAGATTGAGGCTAAGATTTCCCGTCTCCGGTTGAAACATCAAGACCTGTCCTAAAGACTTCAGAAGTGGAGTGTGATGTCTGTGTGAGCCACAGGGTTGCTCAGAGGCTTTCTCGTCCTGTAGTTGAGATTGAAGCTGCAACTTAAGCTGATGCCCTGCCAATGAAACTTCTACTCGAATCTGGCTGCCTGCGGGTAAACTCCGCGCCGATCGCTCAATTAAACTTGTCAAGGCTTGATCAAGCATCGTCGGGTCACTCACAACCGGCGGCAGTTGTTGGGGCAAAATTACATCTAGGGTGAGATTTCGCAGACACGCTTGCTTCTGCCAACGGGGAATGCTTTGTTCTAACATCTCAGCGAGCGACGTGGACGCTAGGGATGTCGTTTCTAACTTCGTCGCTGAGGTTTCAAGCTCAACGGCTCGGAAGATGAGTCCGAAGCGATCGATCTGCTCACTACATTCGCGATCGATGATCTCTAGGCGCTTGATTACATCGGGAGGTAAGTCTCGCCGCTTCAGCAGTAGTCGGGTAAAGGTTCGGATCGTGGTCAAGGGTGTGCGGACTTCATGCGCGATCGCTTGCAGCAATTCTACGTCGAGGCTTTTTAGCGACTCTGGCATCTGAGTCGTATCAACCGTGTGAGCCTGATTTGAATGACTCCGAGATGGAGGCACATGCGTCTCTCCATTCGGCAGATGCCGCAGCAGCATATGACTAAACTGAGTCACAACCCGATAATCTGGCGCGACGGGCGCAAATTTTGCGTACAGAGCATCCAGCTTTTTCAATCGCGCTGGATTCATCAACATCACTCGCAAGCGCAAGTTCTGCCACAGTTGATGAATAACCTCCGGATCAAACGAGAACAAGAACGCAGGTGCTTTATCGGCATCTTCGCCCAACACCATGACCAAGCTAAAGCGGCGAGTCAGCACCAGACAAAACGGCTCAGCCGCGATCGGGTCTCCAGGCAAGACCGAGAGCGTAGCGCTTGTGCCTTCAGTCGTATCTGACTCCTCTAAAGCAGGCAGAAGCTGAAACGGTAATCCTGTCAGTATGGCTAAAGGATTTGCCGTAAACGACCAAGTTGCAAACTGCTCTAGCAAGTCAGGCTGGCTCAAAACTGGAAGCGGAGCCGACAGCACAACTCCTTGCAAAGGATCGTTTGATTCTGTTTTTTGCAGCAGCACTTCTAGCGCCGCGATCGCACCAAACCATTCTCGCTCTGCGCGAAGCTGCTTTTGAGCAATCGAACTTCCATCACGGGGCGTCTCTAATTCAAGCCCATGACACGCATTAGCCGTATTGCTGGCATCACCGCTATGCGCCAAGATTTCGCTTAAGGTTGGAAAAATCCACTGAGACATACTGACACACTACTTTTGTCCTGCACTTTCGTCCTGCTATGAGCATATCGAGATCTGCATCTTGAGGGAGATCGTAGAACCGAACCACGAGGGGTGCAATGTCCTGCCAATCAAGAGAAAATGAGGAATAACGAAAACTCTACACTGAAGATCTAGAACTGCGCTAAACCCCTGAAGGGTCTTCAAGCGATACTCTCTTATCCTTCCCCGATACCCCGTTTTTCTATGGATTGGCAAGAAATCTCTGGTAACTGGATCTTAGTGCCCAAGCACCCGATCGCAATCGTTCACTTTCTGGGGGGTGCTTTTGTGGCGACGGCCCCTCAATTGACCTACCGCCGCCTGCTGGAGTTTCTAGCTAATCAGGGATACGTCGTAATTGCAACGCCGTTTGTCAATACATTTGATCACGTAGAGATTGCGCGATCTGTGTTGGGCAGTTTTGAGCGGGCGCTGCAAACTTTACGCTCGCAGATGCTGCAAAACCGCTATTTGTCAATCTATGGCATGGGACACAGCATGGGTTGCAAGCTTCACCTGCTGATTGGCAGTCTCTTTTCAGCCGAACGGGCTGGGAATATTTTGATTTCCTACAACAATTATTCTGCGCGTGAAGCTGTGCCCCTAGTCGAGCAGTTTACTCAGTTTCTCTCGCCAGAAGTCTTCTCCGTCGAGTTCACGCCGTCACCGCTTGAAACCCAGCAGATTATCAGCGATCGCTATGAAATCCGGCGCAATTTAGTGATCAAATTCTCCAATGACACGATTGATCAAACGCTCAGCCTTGCGACAGTTCTCGAACAGAAATTTCCCAGCATGGTCACGTCTCGTCGCCTAACTGGCAGCCATCTTACGCCTCTCGGCCCCGATCTTAAATGGCAAACCGGACAAAGCTTCACTCCTTTTGATGCGATCGGGCAGTGGATGCGCCAAGAACTCTACCGCGAACTTCAAACCCTCGAGCAAACCATTCTGCTCTGGCTTGATCCCCTAAGCGCTTCTAAGTCCAAGTAGTTTTTCATTACGCGACTTCATGTTGACGTAGTGTTGCCGCAGGTGTCTCTTATCGCAAAGCGCTTAATCGCGAAGTAGGTCGAAGACCTGGCTATTCGTCTAGCGTTGCCAAAGGCATCCCTTCTTCGCTCTCGTCTTATGCTAAGCTTTTTGAGTCTAAACCCAAGAATCGCCAGTCATGAGTTTTCCAGAATCGGAAGTGGGCATCCATTCATCCCCTCTAATGGATATTGAGGCCGTTCAGAAAGCTCTAAATCGGTCTAGAGCATCGGTCTATCGGTATTCCAACACTGATCCCGACGTTCTCAATCCTGCTTATGACCCGAAACGGCTGAATCCAGAACTGCGGCAAAGTCCTAACGAACCCTTAATTTTTCATCCGAATGAGGTGGCTCGGTTTGCCAAAGAGATCTTGAGAATTAAGCAAGTCACAATCGAAATCCAGGAACAGCAGCCGAACAAAACCCAGGAACTCTTACAGGCAATTCTGTTAGAGCTTCAAGCCATCCACCAGTCTTTAAAATCTCGCTCTTAAGGGTGAATCCAAACAGAACTAGATCTTCTTTAATCAAGATTGTTCAGGTCGAACAGGAAAATAGCGGTAGATATCGCTAAGATTGTTCATACAAGCAAAATTTTCTGCTTTATTTTGGGCTAACTAGATAAGACTGCTTTGTTTTAGTTTGGTTGGTCTAGCCGAATTGGTTAAATAATCTTTATGCAATCAGGTAGCCCGACTACCAGTTCATCAGGGGAATCTGCTCACAGGTTTGCAAATCTTATTGGCTCTGCGATCGCGCTGGTCACTTTGGCTTTGCCCCTCCTTACGATCGCTTATTACACGCCGAATGCTGCTCCACCCCTTCCACCTCCTGCCGTAAAGCTTGATGTTAAATCGTAGAGCGAAGTAACCAAGCGACTTCAACTCGTCAAGCTTCAAAACACTTTAGAATTAGGGGTGAATATATAAGGAGGACATGGAGGTTCGGCATTTGCGACAGCTATAGTCTTGCTCGATCGGGCTGAATCAGTGACAATGGACGCACTCCATGCATCTGATCGCCAGGTAACTATAAAACTAGGCAACTAGAAAAGTCGCTATGATCAGGTCAAAGAGGATACAGACTGAATTCTGAGGCTGAGTCCATGACATCGTATGCAACCTCCACTGCCAGAGCCGACATGAGCGAGTTGCGTCGCCTAAAGACGCTACTGCCACCCGAATTGCAAAGCTGGGTCACCATTGAAGTAACTACCGCCGTCAATCCTGCCCTCATCACCAGTGAGGAGATTGGTCGCGATGAGGTGGAGATTCAGATTGACATGCCCAAATGGGATCAGCTGGCAATCGACCAGCGAAATTTGCTGTTTTGGCATGAAGTTGCGCGAGTTCAAGCTGATACGATCCCCAAAGACGGCTGGGAAATGGCGGCACTCGCGATTGGGCTAGGTGGTGCTGTGGGCGAACTCTGGGTGCAAGATGGGCTGCTGCTCTTATTGGCAGTTGGTTTGTCGAGCGTAGCAGGTTGGCGGCTCTATCAAAAGAACAACAGCGATCGCAGTGCTCAAGAAGGAATTGAGGCAGATGAACGCGCGATCGCGCTAGCCACCCGGTTTGGGTACACCTTGCCCAACGCTTACAAAAGCCTTGGTAGTGCTCTAAAAACATTGATTGATCAAACGCCCAAAAAACGCCAGCGTGCTAAATATCAGACCCGACTCGATGCGTTAAAAAAGAGCGCTGCAAAAGCAAAAGCAAAGATGCGATCGGCGGCTCCAGCCGACTTTCAGTAGTCTAGTCGCTTCTACTCCTGGTGTGGATAACCGAATCTTAATATGAATGAGATTTTAATTTCTCGTCCATTTGGCTGAGGGCCCGCGTCTAATATTTCTCAGTATGATAGTTGGCGTACAGAATTGTAATTGCCCGACATCAGGAGTTAAGCTTATGCCCTTTAAGGTCAGCGCCCTCAATCTGCCTTTGATTAGAAAAGGTTCTACTGGCCTCGCCGTAACAGCGTGGCAGCGATTTTTGCAGGAGCTAAATTATCCACTTGGGGGCGTTGATGGCGGGTTCGGCAGCACGACCGAAAAAGTAACCATCTCCTATCAACAAAAAAACGGGCTGGTTGCAGATGGCGTTGTCGGTGGCGGAACCTACGGAAAAGCGTTGTCCCAAGGATTTATCTACTGGGTTTCAGGTTTAACCTCTGCCAAACTGCTGGAGTATCTCAACTTCGGCGTCAATGAAGTTAAGAATTTGCAGCAAAGCTTGAGTGCAATCGGCAACCTCACACCAGACTTAGTTGCCGATGGTAATTTCGGAGACGGCAGCACGAGAGGATTGGCCGAAACCTACAAGGTGCTAGACACGAGCTTCCGTCCCAAGCTCGATCAGCAACTGTCCTCTGCAACCAAGCAAAAGCTTGGATCAGACTATCGAATCGCGCTCGACATCTTGACCGAGTACGCTCGGCGGCAGCGATCGCGGCTGAGTGGAGCACAGTGGGTTCGCTATTTTCCTGCGAGTAGCTCTCTCGATGATCTGGCTTCTCCATTTCGGCAACGGGCGCAAGCGTTTCAAAAAGCCTTGCTAGATGCAGGCGCTAAAGTCAATATCACCAACACCTACCGTCCGCCAGAGCGAGCATATATGATGCACTACGCGGTGCTGCTTAACAACCGCGACATTACGCCTGCCCAAGTACCAGGGATGTTGGGCATTGACATTCAGTGGGTGCATTACTCCGATCCGATTTCTTATCAAGCCGCACGCGATATGGTTCGTGCCTTTGATATTGGCAGCAATCCGGCAGCCTTGCGATCGCGCCACACTCAAGCCCTCGCTGTTGACTGGGGCATTACGTGGAACGATACGCTGAGAATTCGAGATGGTAACGGTGCGATCGTCAATATTGGGTCGCCTCGTAATGGAGATCAAAATCCTCGTCTTTGGGATATCGGGGCAACTTACGGGGTCTACAAATTAGAATACGACCCGCCACACTGGTCGGTCGATGGCTATTAATTTTTTGTAAGCGTTTTTGTTCTCACAGACAGACCCTCTCCCAACAGTGGGAGAGGGTCTGCTTATCCGTTGCTTTGACATATCGCAATAAAGATTCAGTGTGGCAATGCCATTAAGTAGTGTGGTCTTCAACTTCGGGCAGTTCAGGTAACTCCTGAGGCGTTTGCCTGCGTCCCTCTTTGTCCCACGGGTCGAGAATGTCTCTGACTAAAATTTCCCGAACCCAAATTTCTCCCACAATCACTAGGGGAATCGCGAGAAACAGCCCCAAAAATCCGAAAAATACGGCGAAAACAACTTGAGAGAGCAACGTCACTGCGGGCAAAATCGAAACCTGTTTCGACATCACAAATGGAACCAGCAAATACTGCTCCAATTGCTGAATCACGATGTAAAGAATCAGGACAGCACCAGCTTTCCAAGGCGCGTCTAAGAGCGCGATCGCCATAGGAGGAATAACACTCAGCACGGGGCCAACGTTGGGAATCGCTTCAAGCAGTCCAGCTAAGAGCGAGTTTGCCAACACCAGCGGTACACGAAGAATCAGTAACCCAATGCCACTGACCGCCGCAATCACAACCATGTTGATCAAAATACCGCCGACCCAGTTTACTAATGCAATTTCGCACAGAGAAAGAATTTCATCGGCACGCCGACGATAAAAAGACGGAAAAAGCAGGATAAATCCTTTGCGATAAGGCTGCGGATTGATCAGCAGCATCACCATCAGCACCAGCACCAGTAATAGATTCAATAGAATGCTGAGCGCGTTAGAGAACCACGCAAAGAAATTTCCGGCGAGTCGCGTTACGAAAGGCTGAATCTCCCGAATTAAATCATTCACTCCGGGAAGATACTGCGATGAGCCTGGAACCATATTTTGCAGAGTTTGTGCCCACGATTGCACCCGATCTAACCCTTGAGGCACTCGCTCGACAAGCTGCTGAAACTGACTGACAAACGGCGGCACAATTAAACCGACAAAGCCAATCGACAGAATAATTAACACGACGAGCGCGATCGCTACTGCTCCGCCCCGTTTCACCCCTGCTTGATGCAACCGACGAACCAGACTATTTAGAGCCGTGGCAAATACAACCGCCGCAAAGACCAAAAGCAACAGTTGGCGAATTTCCCACAATATATAGAGCGCGATCGCAAGTGCGAGAAATCCAACCCATTTTCCTAGTGCCATCGTCACTCCTCACCATTAAATAGTCAAAAAACAGTCAAATCACAAGATAAAATGCTTTGAACAGAGACTATTCTCTCTGCCCTTTTGTAGTTGTATCTCTACTTTGCGGGCTTGAACCCGTCTCTCACATCATTCTTTAGGAACGATGCTCCTCTCTCATCCCTCACGCTGATCCATGCCAAGCCTTTTTCCTCGATACTAAATGAAGAACTGCCTAGCCTCGTGGAGGAATCATGCTGTCGAAAGGGTTTGAAATTGAAGTCTACACAGGGACACCCCAAGGCGAAGTGGTCGGTATGTCGGACAAAATTGTGGCGACGCTGGATGGGTTTGTCCGTGAGCCAGACAGCCGCAATGTAGAATACACCACGCCGCCGTGTTACCGCTACGAGCGATCGCTGTGCGATCTCGTCCTGCCGCGCCTTCAATTGCGCCAATATCTCAAGCAATTGGGAGATTACACTTTGATTCCGGGCAGCACTCTTGCCCTTGGAGGAGCTGATCGCTTTCACCGCTCTGATCCAGGCAATCCTTATCACACCTATATCGAGCAGACCTACGGCACTAAAGTTGTGACCGCCAGCGTCCATATTAATGTTGGAATCAGCGATCCGGAACTCTTAATGCGTGCCTGTCGATTAATTCGTGTCGAGGCTCCGCTTTATTTAGCGTTAAGTGCGGCCTCCCCTTGGTTTAATGGTGAAACAACTGGCGCTCACTCGACTCGATGGGCAGTGTTTCCAAAAACTCCGGCGCATGTTCCTCTATTTGAGAGCCACGCTCACTTCATTCGGTGGACAGAAGAACAAATTGCGATCGGAACTATGCAAAATGTCCGGCATCTCTGGTCGTCGGTGCGTCCTAATGGCGATCGCCGCCCCTACAATCTCAATCGCCTAGAGTTACGAATTTGCGATTTGGTATCCGACCCGATCGCCCTTCTTGCCATCACCGCTCTTTTAGAAGCTCGGCTGATACAACTGATTGAAAATCCAAATCTAGATCCGCTAAAACTGAGCGAGTTACCCACAGCGACTCGCGCTGAAGCTTTGATTGCCCTCACGAATTCTAATGAGGAACGTGCTGCCCAATCGAGCTTAGAGGCTGAACTGATTCATTGGCGCACGGGCAAACCCGTTCTTGCTAAAGAGTGGGTTGAAGAAATTTATAGTGAAGTTTGGCCGATTGCGAAACAGCAAGGCTTCAGTTGTTTCTTACTTCCTCTAAAGAAAATCTTGCGAGAGGGCAATGAAGCGCAGCGATGGCTCAAACTGCAAGCTCAAGGATGGGACAATCAGCAGATTTTGATGCAAGAAATTCAGACTATGCAGGCTAGGGAATTGGAGTTTCAGGATGAATTGTGCCTACCGCTTGTCGCCTAGCAAGCATTGAACAAGGTTAGTCCATCACGACAGCGTCAACTTAAAGCTGCGTACAACAATCTCTGATTTCCTGAAGAAGTCAGAGATTGTTGTACAAAAGGGATGAAATTCAATCTGTTGCTTCACTGGTCTTCCAAATTCAGATTGACAGACGAGGAAAATGCGATCGCTAAACTAGAGATTAAAGGTGGTCTACTGATGAATCATTGAATTAAATTTAAATATCTAAACTTATCATCGATATTTCTCTATTAGCGATTGAAACGGCTCAGCGATCGTTCCGGTTAAGGTGAGTTAGACCCTGTTCACACTCATCTTGGCTAACATTGTGAAGATTGAATTATCCAGAAAACTATCGAGATTCTTCTCCCTCATCACCCACTTCTAAACGCCCTAACTTCGATCTACGCCATTTATAGTAGACCTCTCGGCCATTTACTAGAGATGCAATCAAGCTGAAATTCTTGAAAATCAGCGCTTTTTGACAGAATGTGAAATTCAATTTGATGTAAGAATCACGGTCATCAGCGATTAAAATATCTAATCTATCTCGCTACCACTCGAATCATTAAAAAATTCTATAGGAAGCTTATTTTTTTCAAGTTGTGTGAGTAGTTCACTTAAGGTGCCCGAAGTATCATTTCCCCATGCCTAAAGTCGTTTTGGTTCATCCGCTTATTCCCCCTAACACTGGAAACATTGCCCGTACCTGTGCCGCTACTCAGACCGAATTACATTTAGTAGGCCCACTAGGATTTGAAATCAGCGATCGCTATCTCAAGCGCGCTGGACTCGACTATTGGATCTACGTCAAGCTACATATTCATGAATCGATAGATGCCTTCCGCACCTTCCATCAACAGCAGAGCGGACGCTGGATTGGCTTTAGCACCAAAGGCAGCACAAATTACAGTCACTTCGAGTTTCAACAGAATGACTGGCTTCTCTTTGGTAGCGAAACGAATGGGCTTCCCACTGATGTAGTAAACGATTGCCCAGCAACAGTTCATATTCCCATTGCTGAGCCAGGAGTTAGGAGTCTAAATCTCTCAGTTAGTGTGGCAATTGGACTGTTTGAAGCCCATCGTCAACTGGGATATCTCAATTAGAAAACAGTCCTTATCTCTATATAGATGTCTATATAAATATGTGAGGATGAGTTGCCCTTGAAGCTGAAAGAACACCGCGATTGTCACCTTAGAACGAGTTTAGACAGCATTAAATGGCAAGCAATGAAACCTAAATTAAGTGTTATAAACTACTAAATCCTTTCTATTTGATAAGAAATTTATATCTAAAACTCAGGCATTAAGCGAATAGATTAGGCTGCATTTCTATTTCTCCAATCGCGTTAGCTTAAGGGCTAAGAAGTTTACTCCTAAAAGATTCCAGACGATTCTCATATCTTTTTCGTTTGGAAATATTTTTAGTGAAACGTTGATCTTCTACGTGGATTTGCAGTTGAGGACTGATATACTCTGCATTAATTTCGCGCCAGCGAAGACAAACATCTCAACCACTTGGCGTTAAGACTTCAGCTTATTTTGGGAATCTTCCAATAGGCTGATCTCTAAATCTGATTCTTTTGGTAGAGAGGGCATAAGCTGATAATTCATGTTTTGCGATCGCCAAATTTGAGGATTTCGATTCCTCGGTTTGACATTTTGAGAAAATGGGTTACGCTTATTGCCGCGACTGACAAAAGTTAACTCTCATTCAGCGCCTTTAGTATCAATTCTGATTTGGTCTAGTGCAGTGTTGAGAAACGTTGAGTGATGTGAACTTGTCTAAATCAAGAAAGCAGGGTAACCTTGCGTAAGTGTATTTACCGACTGCGGTCTTGATCGCTCGAAATCCTGTTAGAGTCACTCAAACAAACCTTATAGTTCGTCTAAGGTTTGAAACTCGAGACAGTTAAATGCTGGATACTTTTAGGAGGTCGTTTTTTGAAACGAGCAGTTCCGCAAGATGCAAATTCAGTTCCTTTGCACGGCACCGATGCCGAAGCTGTAGAGGAGCACCCCAGGCAGACGCTCCCAGAGGATAATCGCCGTGCTTGTACCTCTGCTGCTATGATAGGACTTGCGATATCAGTAGGAGCTTATGGCTTATTAGCCCCTCAGAAAGGCGATAATGCATCTGCTGCTGAGCCAACATCGGACGCAATTAATGCAGAGCGCAACTCCGCAGAACCCACAGGGCAAGCCTCCTTTAAGGTTGTTGCTGAGCCTACACTAGCCAATTCCACGTCCTCTGTTCAGCCGACTGTAACCAAGTCCATTTCAATTGCATCTTCATCACAGCCTAGAACCGTTAACCACGCCGTTCAAGATGGGCAAACTCTCTGGAAAATTGCAGAACTCTATGGCATTGACGTCGCAAAATTGGCAGCCTCGAATAGCCTCCAGGTCAATGCAGTTCTAGACGTTGGACAAGTTTTACAAGTTCCTTCTGATGCTCAGGTGACCATCCCTCAACTGGCGGTCAAGCAGATGCCTGAACTGAAGCAGGTTCCTACGATTCCGGCAATTCCCGTCGCATTAAATTCAATTCCCAACAATGCGGCATCGGAATCCACTTTACAAACGCTTCCCAAGGCTAAGCAGCCCAATGCTCTGAGCAGTTTGAAGCAAAATCGAGACCGTCTAAAGCAGAGTCTGGCGGAGTTGAAGTCTGAGGAGTCTACTAACGTTGCCCAAGCAGTTCCCGAAGTGAATTCCACTACGGATACTCAACTTGAAGCAGCAAACTTAGCGCCCTACCAAGTGCAGAAAGGCGAAACGCTTTCAGCGATCGCGCAAAGCCGTGGCGTCTCTATGGCTGAGTTAGCGAAGCTAAACCAGCTAAGCAATCCTAATCTGCTAAAAGCAAATCAGGTCATTCAGGTTCCTCAAGCTACACTGACAGCTCAACCCGCAGGGATGTCTGCACCACGTCAGGCTGCTGTTGCAATACCAGTTGTTCCTAGTCTAGCTGCAACTCAGAATGTAGATAGTGCTTCAGTTCCTCTTGCCGTTGGAGGAGATGCTCAACAGTTTGCCTTTGGCGGAGCAAATAGCAAAAGCTCTAGTGCAGACTCAGTGTCCTACAATGCCGGTCAGCGAGGTAGTTCTCCGTATGTGAACAGCTTGATGTCTGAGATTGCTAAACTGCGCCAGAGCTATCAGTCGCGAGCAGCCGCTCAAAAGCTGAAGCCATCTGCAAAAATCTCGGTTCCAAATATATCTGCTGCTCCTCGCCGTGAAAATCCAGAATTTAAGGCTAGCCGTCGGTTAGCAGCATTGCAGACAGAAGCTCGGAGTGTTAAGCGGCCAAGCTCTAAAATGGAAGCGATGTTGGCAGATGCCCCCAAGCCTAAACAGCAATTGGTTGCAACCTCTGCTCTAGGGTCTGAAACCTACACTCCTTTGATTCGCACTCAGGTAGGTAAGGCCGTTTCTCCAAATCTCCCTCCTTTAGGCAAGTCAGATAGCTATTTACCGAATGCTACTGATGGTCGCTTTAAAGGGTATGCGTGGCCTGCTAAAGGTGTTCTGACCTCTCCATATGGCTGGCGTTGGGGTCGCATGCACAAAGGAATTGACATTGCAGGTCCTGTTGGGACTCCCATTGTTGCTGCTGCTCCTGGTAAAGTTGTGACAGCAGGTTGGAATGATGGTGGCTACGGTAATTTGGTCGAGGTTGAGCATAGTGACGGTAGTGTTACTCTGTACGCCCACAATAGCCGTGTTTTAGTTCGGGTAGGTCAACAGGTCACCCAAGGTCAGCAAATTGCGCTAATGGGCAGCACGGGTTACAGTACGGGTCCTCATTCCCACTTTGAGGTACATGTGCCGGGACGGGGTGCTGTTAATCCGATCGCATACCTGCCTCAATCTCGTGGCTAAAGATATCGCTAGTTTGTGATTTATGAAAGGAGATCTAGTCTTACAGATCTCCTTTCATAAATCAGTGCAGCGTAGCATTAACCTCGCGAAGATGCTATACTGTCTAAGCAAATGATTCGGCTCAGTAGCTCAGTGGTTAGAGCAGGGGACTCATAAGCCCAAGGTCGCAAGTTCAAATCTCGCCTGAGCCATACGTTTCAGAATTTCTAACTTGATATTTTGAGGCAGTTTCATTACCTCAGAACTCTGGAATTTCCATCATCGGTTTTCGTGCCGCATAGTGGCGGTAGATGACATCGGGTGAATTTCCCACCAGTGCCGCGACGTCTTTCACTTCAATTCCCGCTTCCAATGCCAGCGTAATGAACGTGTGACGGCAGTGCTTCAGTGGCAAGTATTCTCTCACAACTTTCTCATCGACTAATTCTTCTACCACGGGCCTCCAGGTGCGATTGAGAACATTGTGTGAGTCGATCGCGTGTCCCTTCGGTGAGAGAAAGACGAATGAATCGACCCGTTCGATGCGTTGCAACAGTTCCACCAAGCGCGGGTTGCATGGGAAGTCACGCTGTCGGTGAGTTTTGATATCTCCCAAGATGCGTGTGTCAGAGGGCAATGCTTCACAGAATCGCACCCGTGAGTCGTTTGTTGAAACGTTCTTCCAGTGCAGAGCATTGGCTTCTTCCAGCCGACAGCCGGTCCAGAAGAGGAACCGGAGATAGGGCAGATAGAAGGAATGAGGAACTTGCGAGTAGGGATTGACATACAGATCCTCGGCGATCGCACTCAAAATGCAATCTCGTTCCCCGGCGGTAAAGGCTCGCCTGTCCTGGTTGGACCGCTTCCGAAAGTCCTTATGGAGTCCCTCGAACGGATTGGATGGAAGATAGCGCGATCTCACGGCCCAATCACAGCAGGCAGAGAATTGTTGCAGCATCCGCCTGCAAGTTTCGGATGAGTAGCGCTGCATGATCCAACCCCTCACCGCAATCTCATCCTCTAGCTCTGGCATAGAGGCAACCCGTTTCGAGATTTTGCCGTAGTCCCGTTTGATCGTGGACGGTTCAAGCTGGTGGGATTGAAACTCACTGTAGGCGAGCCACAGTTGAAGCAACGCGTAGGAGTTGACGCTGTGCCGTCGCATGGCTTCTTATCCTAAACCCTCACCTTGCGGAGGTCTGTTATTGAATAGGTTTGATTGACTACCCAGGATTTGTGTTTGACGGTCGCCAAACCGTTATGAATCTCCACGATTTCTAACTGTCGGTCACCGCACATTACTCCAGCTGGACCGTACGAGCCGCGATAGAGGACAAAATCTCCGACCCGGAGGGCTGTCAATAAAGGGTCGATCCTCCTGTTTTCGGTGTGACAGTTTGCGCCAACTCGCGCCAACAACGGATCGCTCTGTTGACACATGGAATCGCTTTCACTGTCTACGTCACAGCTTTGCGCCAACACCCTAGAACTTTTTTCAAAAAGGTGATCATTTGGCGAAAAGTGATCACCTTTCTCTCGCGAAGAATTTTCTTCTACCCCTGCTTCGTGATCACTTTTGGGTGAATTGATCACTTTTAAACCTAGAGCACTATCTTTTATATTTTGTTGGCGCAAGCTTGTATCGCCTGCCCCGTCTGGGTTCTGGTGCGCCAACAACCCATCTAGCTGTTGGCACAAGTTGGCGCTACGGCGGTATTGTGCCAGTTGGCGACCTTTTCCCCCCTGTTTTTCCACCATATCCTCTCGCTGAAGTCTGTAGAGAATTGTGCTCACTGACCCCGCGTTAAAGCCAAGTGCTTGCGAAAGTTCGGGAATTGTTGCCTGCCCAACCAGGTTGAAATGATCTAAGATTTGCTGCTTCATATCTCCATCGACACGCGGATTCCAATTGCCCAGCAAGCGCCATTCGAGGGTGTCAGGGTTGATTTGCACCTTCAAGTCCAGTTGGTCAGTCCAGCCGTTCTCGCTGATCAGTCGGTAGTTGCGATCGTCGGGAATCATCACCATCGCGCCTCGGCATGTCGAGCGGATGGAGGAGTTGCCGCGCAGCATGTTGAAGGGGTCTTGCCCTTCCTCAATCACCGCTTTGGAGACGTGATGAGTTACGAGAACGCAGATGTTTTTATCCCGTGCCATCTGTTGCAAGGGTTCGAGGACACGCCCCATCTCAGAGCTACTCTCCTTCACGTTGTCATTTCGCACTCGGCTGAGGGTGTCGAGAACCAATAGCCTCACATCGCCAATCTCGTCGATCAGTTCTCCCAGGTCGTTTAACTCAGAGAGTTTAAATTCGTTGAACCAGTACACGGGCAAGTCGTAGCCCCACTGTTCCCAGCCTTGCGCCGTCTGTCGGTACTTCACCTTTGTTTCGCCGTCCTCACAGTTGACATACACGACTGAGCCTTGAGTAGTGGGCCGGTCGAGAAAGTTGCTACCCGTGGCGATCGCTTTCGCTAAGGTCAAGCAAAAGAGCGATTTACCTGTTCTAGGAGGCGTGCCGAGAATGAAGAGTTCGTTCGGTGTCAGCAGGTCAGGCACGAGCCAATCAATGTAATCTGCCGCTCGCTCAATCAAGTCACGGTTCTTTACCATCCGGGCTCGCAGCGGGTTGACTCGTGATTTCTGCTCTTTCAGTTGAGGCGTCGCAGCTGCCGCAGCTGCTGTCTTGAAGTCCTCTACCCCATAGCCGGCATCAATAGCGTTTGATACGTCCCAGCCTTTCACCTCGCAGTCATCCGGCATCGGCACTAAGGCAATTTTGGCTCGCTCTCCTAATGCTTTGGCAACCTTGAGCGCTCCCACCTCACCGGGCAGCTCCCCGCTCGGCAGTGGTTTGTCATTGCGATCGTAGAAGATGACCACTTCTCCGGGTAGCAGGTCGAGTTGATCTTGCGTTGGGACATTGCCAGCGCCGCTCGTAAACGTGGCACAAGCGATTGGCGCGTCAGCTTGTGCCAGCAGTGCCCCCAATCGAATGGCATCCCACTCCCCTTCACAGAGGTAGGTTGTTTTCGCTTCAACCGGTAGCCAGGTGAACCAGACGCTATTAGGAATGCCGTATTGAGACCACGGTTTATAGCCATCGGGCTGTTGCTCTGCTGAGAGCCAAGGGGCGAGGCGCTTCTTCTGGTAGAACTGTGTGCCGTGGAAATTGGCGGGAATCGGAATCGTGATGGCTGGAAGATGCTGACCGTTGTTCACCTTGGCTCTCGAGATGCCAATCCGATGACGCACAATTAGTCCCTCATCGATGCCGCGATCGTGCAGCCACTGCTTCGCAGGTCCGTCTGATTGCAGCAAGCGATCGCACGCTTCTTTTACCTTTTGAGGCGAGACGGTGATGTTGGCTGTGGGTTTGGCGATTGCCGTTGGAATGATTCGTTCTTTCTCGGCCCCCAGCGCTTCTCGAATCTGTTGGGGAGTGCAACCGCGATGGCATTTGTAAGCGCCGTCGGTATGGGGAACGAGGGAGAGGTTTAACTTCGTGTCATTGCCTTTGGAGAGAATGCAAGAGGGGCATTCGGCTCGACCTTTAGCGTTGAATTGAATGTGATTGCGAATGTCGAAGAGGGAGGCTACCATTGATTTAATTGCATGAGGGTAGGTGGTTTCACCGTTGTACTGAAGGGCACATCGTGAAACCGTGAGCGAAGATCCGAGCTTTCGAGCATCTAAAAAAGGGGGAGGAGTGGTAGTGACACTCTTTCCCCTTTTGCGTTTCAGGTCAGTTTTAGGTGTGGACGCTGTGTAGCCCAGCCGTAATCTTGGTAATCAGTCCCAGAACTCCACGGATGCTGATTTGGTTGACGACCATCAGGAACTTTCTGGGGAGCAAGTTGCTCTGCACGTCTGCAAGGTCGCCATTGTGAACCAGATGGCCCAGGACGACGAGTGCTTCTGCCTTTTGGGCGTAACTGAACTGCTCGAGGTCCGTGCCCCATTCGGCGGCAATAGCTTCGAGGATGGCTGCGTCTGATAGTTGTCGAGTCTGCATAGTTTATTTTTGAGCTCAAGTGTTTTGGTTAAAGCTACTGATTACGGCGGTAATCCGTAGGCATTCCGTCACCCCCTTGAGGGATGATTTTTGATAGCCACGCGGGGAGGAACAGCAATCTTGCCCCGCGTGGATGTCGTCCATCAAATATATACGAGCCAATCAGTACTAATTGACTCGTATACGAGTTAACTCTAATATGAGTGAAGCGAATGATCAACCATTGACGCTGATGAAAGTTAGAACGCACGCAGGCTTAACCCAACGGCAATTAGCCGATCTTCTTGGTGTGACCATCTCTACCGTGAGTAACTGGGAACGAGGTGTTCAAGTGCCTCGCTTAACGTTCTTACAGACGAAGCGAATTATGGACGCTACAGGGATGTCCATTGATGAGTTGGTAGAAGCGTTCAACAATACTTACTCAAGCAAAAGCGCTGAAGCCTAACTCAAATGCTTCAGCGCTCGATCACTACTTAATGAGGAGGTGCATCAAAGACTCGATAGAGCCAGGCGGAAGCGGTCACTTCCCCCGGCGGCGCTCCGTAGTTCAGTTACCACTACAGAGATTTAGATTATGCCTGTTCTATTTGTAAAAGGTTCAACAAAAGAGCGATCGCACCTTGGTAGCAGTGCGATCGCTCTTTTTCGTTCATCTACTAGGGCTACCTAACATGCCAAACATTGACAAGCACAGATCACCCCCAGCGTGGCAACACAAAGCCCCACGGCCTTATGACTTCCCGACCTATAACCATGAGGGGAAGGACTTTCACTTAATCCCGACCGAAGTGTTTAACCAAATGCAGGCCGAGAAAATTGACCGAACCTGGTTAGCGATCGGCGTCTGCGCCGTGGCGATCGCTGGGGTCACGGCTGCCATCACGAGCAAAATTTCGGCCCCGGCTCCGATGGTGGTCGAGAAACCTACCATCGTCGAAAAGCAGGTTGTAGTTCCGACTAATTGTCTACTGTTCTGTAAATAGAGGTTCTTATGATGAGATTAGGTCAAACAAGAAGCGGCAATAGCAGCAAAGCTGGGGGTATGACTCCTAACGATGTGATGCAGGTTGTGTCGGGCGCTCCGACTCCTTGGAATCCTGGCGACAATAGCGAGATTAGAACCCAGGAAGTCATTTCAAAGCATCAGAACTTCACGAAGAAAGAGGCCGATCAGTTGCGAGTGAAAGCCGCAACGCGAACCAAACAATCGAAGGACAATCGAGCCGCCTATGCTGCACTTCGCAAGATTGAGACGGCTGACGTTCGCGATCAAGTGGCGTTTAGAGGCTACCAAACCACGGTGGCCCGTGCCGTTGCTGGTAAGAAGGGGGCCGATGTTGCGAAAGCTAAGGTTCTAGCGAACCTCACTCCCACTTATGCGGGAATGGGCTACACGTTGGGAGCGGCTCAATCTGAAGCGGCAGTGAGAGTGCAAGAGTTGCAGGCTCTGCACAGTGAAGTCAACAAGCGTTGGTAATTGTTCTAAGAGGAATCTAAATATGTTCAAATTGGCTAGACTGGCTACCCTCGCGGGGTTCGGTCTAGCCATTAGTTCTTTATTAGGGCTAATGGCTAGACACATTCCCCCGATCGGCGTGGGCCTCTGGGTCGTGTTCATTCTTCTCGCGGTGTCGGTTCTGATGGCTTATTTTGCAGGGCCATTGCTGGATCAGCACTTTGGATGGAGTGACGACACGACACTAGGGGCAGCGATCGGGGTGGCGGGAACTTATTTTTTAGGGGGGCTGATCGGATGGTTAGTTTCTTGAAATGGTTGCCTCAAACGGGATATGGCCGACAGTGGGCCGTTTCGTTCGGTCTGGGAGGGTTTACTTGGTTCGCGGCAATTTGTTTCGCGAAACTGCTGCCCCCTCCATTGCAACTGCTGACGATGCTCATCCCTCTGCTCTGTCTCGGTTATGCCTACTCCATTCTCCCCAAATGGCAGAAAGAGGGTAGACGGACGGATTTAGTAGAGTCATTGAGTGAGCGGGAATGGAGTCGTCAAGTGATGAACCGGCATCAGTTCAATGTGGCCGCAATCGACGTCGATCACATGGCAGAGATGCAGGTTTTATCAGAACTCTATGCACCAGCCGGCCCAGCGGATGAGGCAGTAGAGAGACATTCCACTCCACATGTAGAACTGCCGATTGCGGACAAAGCCAACTACTTGCTGAAGGTGCAACAAGAAGTGATGCAAGCTTGCGGCGATGTGGGATGGGCCTTAGTGGAATATACGTCAGGAAAAGGTGCTCAGTACTGTGATTCAGAGGGTTGGATCACAGTTGAAAAGTTGCGCTCTAATTGGGGCAAACATTTTGGATTAAATACTGAACACCTTAAACAATTGTTGATCGCTCTTTCCAACATTCAACTAGGAGAATGGCGAGATTCAACCTTGAAGGAATGGCGACTTCTCCTAACACCTTGACCGATTAGTTTCGGCATTTCGGGGTCACGGCCTGGTCTTCGGCAAACCTTAAGCCGATGAGTACGCCGACCCCAACGCCGATGACTATGCCGCAATAGCGCCGATGAGTACGCCGAAAATTATGACCCTACATGTTTTGACCTTTGAAGTGACAGAAACAGTCGATCCAACAATGTGTTAGACACCACTACACTTAAATTTTATCCCTAACTCAAACACTGTTTCTTATCTTAAACTTCGCTACAAACACCATCCTCCGATAGCAGCATTGACGTTTGTAACAATTTCATTTTTGTAGTAGATAAAAGGTTTATAGGTCCTAGCACACACTAGCCTAGATACCTCTAAATAACAGAATAAATAATCTGCATCCTTGATATTTATATCTGTTTCGATAGTATCTACAGGCTTAGAATTCTTGTGATAGCCACATTTAAATCCATTCAATTGCAGAAGATTTTTAGCTTCTGTGATTGAAATACCAACAGGTACACGGTGGCGAATCTTCTGTTGAAAAAGCTTTTCGTCATCATTGAGCCATATCTTCTTTCCGAGCACAACGGGTAGTAGGTTCCCAACACTACACTGAGCTAGAAGCAGGACTAAGGGGGTGGCTATCAGAATGGGGACAACGAACTTTCTAAGCTTTTGCATGAGGATGCAGGTCAACCCCTACTAGAATCACCCGATGTTAATGTAGACAGGTAATCTTCAGGCCATATCGTAGCCACTAAATCAAGTGGTTTAAAAGCAAACGGCTGCGGCGGCAAATAATCTCGACAACCCTACAGGTGCCTTTTGCTCGTCCGCTTCTGTAACGGCGCAGACGATCATCAGGTTAACTGCATCACACAGCAGAAGTTCTAACTCTTGAGAAAATGAATTTGATAACGGTTCGGGTCAGCGGTTGGGTCGTGTTCTAGAGGTGTGGATTCTATAATCCTGAAGGAGTGTCGTTCAAGCCAGGATGAATCCGATGGTTCTCGAACCCGTTCTTTGCCCCAGTTGTGGCAGCAAAGATGTCGTCAAACATGGTCAGTCGCAGGCAGGGAGACAGCGCTATAAATGTCGAAATGCAGAGTGTTCTCGTTGCACGTTTATTCGAGATTACCGCTATCGAGGCTATCTGCCGGAAGTGAAGCAGCAGATCGTAGAGATGGCACTCAATGGCAGTGGCATCCGAGATACGGCGCGAGTGCTGAGGATCAGCCCAACGACCGTGATTGAAAAGCTTAAAAAAAAGTCTCTCCCTGAAGACGGTGAATGAAGCGCGACTAGCAGAATTGGAACCGAGCCAAACGATTGTGCAGCTTTGTCAGTGGGAGGATACGGAAGCAGAACTCGACGAAATGTGGAGTTTCGTTGGCTCAAAGCAGCAGCAACGCTGGTTGTGGCACGCTGTTGACCACAAGACTGGAGCAGTGTTGGCGTACGTGTTGGCGGAACACAAAGATGCAGCCTTTCTAGAACTGAAAGCTTTGCTGGAACCCTTCGGTATCACTCAGTTTTACACCGACGGTTGGGGGACGTATGAACGTCATGTTGAACCTGTATTTCATACCGTGGGTAAAGTACATACTCAGACGATTGAGCGCAAGCATTTGACGTTGCGAACTCGGATCAAACGATTGGCGCGTAAAACCATTTGCTTTTCCAAATCAGAATGGTTGCATGATGTGGTCATCGGGTTATTCATCAACCGATTTGAGTTTGGATTACCCATTTAGCTCTCCTTCCACACGTCTAGAACATGACCTCTTTCTGCCTAACACCCGAATGAGAAACATGAGACCAACTCACATTCCGCATATTACCCCTCAATCGAACAATTACAGAAATAGGTGTCCTGCTCCACACAGTAGAAGTCCCAAATCTTGAGAAAATGAATTTGACAACGAAGTTGCGTATGAGCGGCGGCACGAATGTCTTCCGCCAGAATATCCTGCATCGACCCGTCCGCTCGATACGCCGGTTGGACCACCATGCAATCGGTTAGACCAAGCTTCAGCGAACGTTATCAGCCAAGTAATCCTTGAGGGTCACGAACTTTTTCTTCATACGGCCATCGCCGATTGCATCAGATGCAGCACGATATCCTTCAGCAATCGTGCGAGTGTGTCCACTCAGGTAGAGTACAGCGCCAGCGTTAAGAGCAACCATGTCACGTATACCTTGAGGAGCCTTGTCGTCCAAGAGCTGGTAAAACACGATCGCATTGTCATGGCAATCCCCGGTTGGGAGTTCAGCGTAATCAACCCGCTCAATACCCGCCTCAGAGAGTTGAAACTCGGACTCAATGATTCCGTTTGGTGTCACCTCAAGGACAACTGACTTGCCCGAGACCGAGAATTCGTCAATACCCGGATCACCGTAGACCACCAAAGCCCTGGTGCGCCCGATCCGTTGGAGCGCCTCACCGAGAACCCATAACCTTGCCGCGTCCGCCGTACCTACGAGCTGGTGAGTTACTCCTGCTGGATTAGACAGCGGACCGATCAGATTGAATATCGTTCGCCGTCCTGCAAGTTTCCGTGCTTGGGTGACGCGCTTCATACCGGGATGATACATTCGAGCGAAGATGAACGCGACACCCACCTGCGCCAAGCACTCTTCAATCAACTTCGGAGGCAGCTCAATGGGAATCCCCAGGGCCTCGAGTAAGTCAAATGCACCGTTTGGACGGCGAGATCCCCGATTACCGTGTTTGGCAATTGGTACCCCACATGACGCTGCGACAAACGCAGCGGCTGTCGAGACGTTAAACCTGGCTAGATCACTACCACCGGTACCACAGAGATCCACACAAGTTGCAGGAGCATTTACAGGTAAGGCTCTACGAACCAACTCACTGGCAAAACCAGCAACTTCAGCCGCTGTTTCACCCTTCTGGGCCAGCGCCACAAGGAAGTCAGCGACGGCCCTATCGTTAACGTTAGATTCGAAGATGTCCCAGGCAATCGCCGCCGCTTCTTTTTCGGAGAAGCTTTCACCGCTTCGGGCTCTATTCAGGTATTCGTCGAACACAGATTTGCCTCCCACTCTTGTCGGTCTAACGGCTTGGGTTAGCGGTTGCCAATACTTTTGCGTCTCACTCAATCAGTTTTGGTAAAATCCGCTGCACCCAAATTGTTAGGTGACTGGCTGGCATTTTGCTGTTGTGTCAACTCAACAAACTTCTGAATGACTTTTAGGTATGACTGCTCCCCAGGTTGATAGATTCTTACATGGTCAGCACCAGAGATAATAAACAATTGTTTTGGCTCAGGAGCAGCATCATATAGTCGTTGGCTCATCTCAGATGGCACAACTGAATCAGATTTCCCATGTAGGAATAAAACTGGAACTTCGAGGGATTGAATTTTTGAGAGCGAATCAAACCGTTCGTTGAGAAGAAAATTAATCGGAAAAATCTGGAGAAATGCTCTATGTCTAACTGCTTCTGCCATTGAGGTAAACGAACTTTGCATGATTAGCCCCCCTGCTTCCGGATGCCTTATTGCTAAGTCCAGGGCGATCGCTCCTCCTAAAGATTCACCATAAATAAAAATTTGCTCTGGTGGTATTTGGCGCACATCCCGTAAGTATTGCCAAGCCGCTTGACTATCCTGATAAACCTGCAACTCACTGGGAAAATCCCCCTTACTCAAACCATATCCCCGGTAGTCAAACACTAGCACTGAAAACCCTAGCTGCCGCAAAGCTGACATGCGAGCTAGATAATTGTAGTCCCCCATGTTTCGCCCAACTCCGCAAAGATACAGCATCACTTTAGGAGCAGTGAAAATGTTGGTAGGCTCGTCAGGTAAGAGAACAAAGTTTTCGGAGTGTGCAGGAGCAGGAATCCACCAACCGTGTAGTTGTGACTGAGAACCTGGGATTGGTATCCAGATATCCTCATAGGGAAGATTAAAGTCTGAAGCATCAGGTCGCATCGAAAGCTCTGATGCTGGGCGATAAATTAAATAACGTTGCCGTACAAGTAGAAATAAACAGGTTGACAAGTAAGCAAGTGCAAGAACCGCTGTCACAACAGTCAGAAACTGCTTCCGTTTTTGGGAGTACCTTAACCTGCTGATCAAAACTCTACTCAAATCGCCAATTTCAACGTATCACATCAAAACTACTAGCGGTAGTTGATATTGGCTTCAACAAGTAATCTACAACTACGCTCCCAGCCGAGAGATGAAGCCGCCTAACACTCCGGATCAGCAAGCCTGCACCAATGATATTCAGAATACAACCGGGACGTGATCGCGGGCTTCGCTGCATCCGATCTGCTAGGCAGCGTACTCTGTGGATTCAAGATATGCCTTTGTAAAAAGACTGACTAGGGAAAGCCCTTCTTTCTGTAAATTCTCGACGCCACCTGATTGCCGGTCAATGACGCAAACCACGTCTGTAATCATCGCGCCCTCTTCTCGCAGTGCACGAACGGCCTCGATAATTGCACTTCCAGAAGTAACCACATCCTCCACAATCAGAAGTCGGCGTCCCCGCACTTCCCCACCTTCGGCAAAACGGCACGTGCCATATTCTTTTGCCTTCTTCCGAATAAAAAGCGTTGGTAGCCCTGAAACCTGAGAAAGCATCGTCGCTATCGGTATCCCACCCATCTCCAATCCTGCTAATGCTTCACTATGGTCAGGCAAGCGTGCAGCCAACGACGTAGCGATGGCTTTCAACAATACCGGGTCAGCCTCAAACCTATACTTGTCGAAGTATTCAGAACTCGTGACGCCGGAGCGAAGCCGAAACGTGCCATTCAGTCGAGCCACCTTATTGATCTGTTGAGCAAGTTGTTTATCGGCTTCCATATTTTTAGAACGTGCGAATGCGGCATAACGGCAAAACGCAGCGGCGGCAGATAACCTAGAACTCAGCACCAGCAACTTTCGACCGTCCGTTGCCGTGACGCGTTAGGCCGAATGCAGACTTACAATATACTATCTATTCCCAAGATAGATTTTGCTTTGTCTAGTCCTTGATTATGCTTAACGCATAATCAACTATTCAAGGCTGACCTATCCAGAAAATCAGCAATTGTTTGAGGGAACTGCCTTTCGATTGTGTCCATTGCCGATAACAACGTCGGGGACGCAGCATCATTCCCATAATTTCGTACTAGCGAAGTCCATTGAGAGGGAAAATAGCGAGCTAACATTCCGAGAATATATGCAAGTAAAAACAAAGCTACAGGCTTTGAACCAAGCCAACCGCCTGGATAACGGCCAACTAGGCAGGAGAATCCAATCCCAAACCCATCAGATGGAACGTAGTCCCAATGTCCCGGAATGTTTCGTTCACTAGCAACTTCGCCCAGTGGAACGCCAATTGAAACATGCCAAAAGTCTGGGGCTTCTTGGATACTCAATACGTCAAGATGCTCAACGACTCTCTTCACTAGGTCATGATTGGCGGAAAACGTGCCCCATTTTTTGTTGATACGAATGATAACGCTGCCTGCTGGAGAGCTTTCTTCGACGCCACCAATTGCACACCTTCCATCTGAACGCCATCGAATATATTGCTGCATTAATTCTGGAAAGCGAGAGAGAATGTCGGATAGCGTGAATTCTTGATTGTTAACGAGTGTGTCATGAGTAGAGGTCTGGTTAATGGCACTCTTGCTTATCCGCATTAATGTTTGATTCCCTGTTGCCTCAGCAAACTCATGAATCGAGCCATCTTTGGTGACACGAATACGAATGTCGCCAATATCGCTATTGGACTGCGCTAATGTTTGCCCCCAATTAACTGTACTCAGTCCATGTGCTGGACTAAGGCTTGCTTCACGAATTCCTCGGCGTAGAAATATGGCTGTCCCTCTTGCTAAAGAAAGGACTCCGTAATACAGCAATAATGGGCGAACAACTCTATCTGCGTTCTTGGCGCTAGAAAAATAAGCAGCACCTTGGGAAAAGCTTGCAGAGATTTCCAAAGCATGTGCTGCATTAGCTTCACGGTTGTGTATTTCTTTATAGCGGCGTCGAACCAGCTCATTCGACTCATAATTGATTAAAACTTCCCAAGGGTCTCCCATGCAAGCTATCTGTACTTAATGCGTCTACGGTCAGTATATCGATAACCAGCTATCCACGCCAAGAGTCCCAAGCTGAGCAACCCGCCAAACATCTCAAAATACCCATGTACTCAATCGGGGTGGCAGAGGGGTACGAAGTCCAGTTGATCCTTGAAGCGCGATCTCCTGCTTGATGAGGCAGAAAGCCCTCTCGTTCGAGAGGGTTTGAATTGAAATCAAGTAATAAACCTGAACTCAATAGATTAATCGCGTTGCTTTGTGTTCTACTTCGAATTTGCAGCCATTCATACAACCCGGCTGAAGCCGGCTGTCGAGAGATTGGGTGGTGTTACAGAAGTTAATTGAATCCGCTCGCCGGAGCGTTAGGCGGTGGAGGTGTAGATAAACTAGATATTGAGGAGATCTAATGCCAGCCGATGATTCCTTGCTATTTATCGACGCCAATAAATATCTTGACTGTCTATATCGCATAAATACGGGCAAGCAGCAGCTTGCGCCTCTATTAGAACACTTGAACTATATCTTCGCGACGCAACAGGTATTTGATGAAGTCCAGCGCAACATAATCCTAGTAGCGGCAGATTTTTTGGTGCGAAAGCCTAAGGAACTGAAGCTGAAAACTGTCAACTTGCCAGACCACATCACATGTCTAGCAGGAGCATCGATCAACGTAAGGGCATGCTGCAGCGGATGAGCAAGATTGATCAACAGATCAAGAATTTAAATGCTGAAGTAGATGCGTTGATGCTTGGCGTCATAGAGCAAATCAGTTATTCAGAAGACGAAGTATCAAAGGCACTATTCGTAGCTAAACCGCGATAAAGATTGCTCGATCAATCGGTGAAAATTTATGTGTTGTAGCTAGGGAGGACAAAATTTTTAACTAAAACTTAAACAAATTGGATAGTTTTTAGATTTTTCAATAGTCCTTTCTGTGTTTTCATTTTTGTCATAGAGGTTTTAACAATGAAGAAAAATGATGTGCTTCCAAAGTTAACTCAAGAAGTCTTAAATGATCCCCGGTTCAAAGAGAGTTTCAGTTATATAGAAAAATATTGCTCTACGAAGAAAGTTGAGGAAATTCAGGAATTGATAAAAAAAGAATTAGAAAAAAGTTGGGGTGAGATTTGGGCAAATAGCATTGAGTTGATTCAAAATGCTGACAAGGAAATTCAGAAGCTGGAAATAGAGCAAGAAAATTTCGTAACTACTCAGGCAAAATCTGCTGAGTTTTAGTGTGAAGGGGATAACTGGG
>NZ_JCACKG010000266.1:0-2507 GCF_059505265.1 Myxacorys chilensis
GATGAACCTTGGCGGGTTGGTCGCCGCGCAATAAGCGCCGATCACCCCTCAGGCCTGCAGGAGGCCCCGGTGCCTGGCCCATTCGCTCGGAATTTGTGCCAATAGTTCGCCCCCATCCCGGCGCGACGCTATGTAGTCGAGCAGGGCAGCGTAGTCGTTGGTATACCATTCCAGCAGGTCTTCGGGCGGCGGCCCACCATTTCCACCCTCGCGCAGCCGGTGAACGAAGATTTCGACCGTCGTGCCGTAGCGGACGGCGTGATCGACCGCGTTCTTGGCCCATTGCAGCGTTTGTCCGCCCAGATCGAACGACCCATGGCTGACAAGGCGCCCCGGCCAGCGCTCGGTCTGGACGATGCTGCGCTCGAAGGTCTGGCGCGCCATGACCACACCCTTCTCGCGCAGCACGCGGTCAGTTTCAGGCGTGTAGCCGTTGCGCGGGTAGGTGAAAAAGCGCAGGGAGCGCTCGAACCCTGCGGCTGAATAACGCCGCACCGCTTCGTCATAGTGCTCGCTGATCAGTTCGGGCTGTTCGCCGTAATTGGTATGGAACATCCCGCAGGGAATGACGTCCCAGCCGGCGTCATAAAAGCGGTGCATGCGGGCGGCGCTGTCGTCGGCATTCTGCTCGATGGCCTCGGCGTCCACCGAGACATAGGCCTTGAGGGCGCGTGCATCGAGCGCTGGCTTTGCCAGCGTCTCGAGTGAGTTGTGGATGCCATCGTATCCCAGCAACACCGCCGGCGTGGCCAGCGGGGCAGGGTAGTGGAACAGTCCACCCAGGTGGAACCTCGGCGCGCCCTGGAGGCCGAAGAGCCGCAATTGCATGTAGACGATCGGTTGGCCGATTGGGTCCGCACCTTCCACCGTCCAGGGCTGCATGCCTGGTTCCGTCGGGCCCTGGCCCAGCGGATCGACCAACAGAAGGTTCCAGCCGAAGTCGATGTCGCGCCCGACTGTCCAGGTCATCTGCCGGTTGTTGGTGGCCGCGGCGTCGCTCGAAAGTACAATCGTTGCACCGGACCGTCCGCTGAGGGTCTCGGGCAGGTAGAACCACAGCCCCAGGAGGCCGCCGGACTGCAGGTCGATCGGCCCGGTCGTGAACTGGGTGAGATCCCAGCCAAGAGCGACGAACGTATCGTCCTCCGCAGCGGCCACGGTTAGGCCCTCGGCGGCCCCCGTGGGGCAAGGCTCGGCAAAGGTCTCAAACGTCACCAGCGCGTCCGAAACCTTGCCGACCGGCTCGGCGTCCATCGGCAGGAGAACGACGCCGTCGGTATAGGCCACTGGCCGCAGCGCCGCGATCTCAGCCACTGCGCTGACCTGTCCACCGGAAGGCTGAATGCCGGCCAGCCGGTAGCCGAACACGGAACCAACACCAAAGCCCACAGCCGTTCCTGCCGCACCCCACAGGAACTGCCGGCGCGTGGCGGATGCCTTGTTTGAAGTCGTCTCGTCGGTCATGTCGTCAATCCGCGTGGAAATTCCAGGCTGCTTGGCAGGCCCAAAGGAGGGCAGCTCGGCCGCTATTCGGCGTAGTAGTGCCCGTACTTGCTCTTGTATTCGCTTCGGTGCTCATCCGCCTGATTGAGCACGGCCAGCACCGGCACGTCCGGCTTCGTTGCCGATTCAACCAGTTCTATGGCGTCGCGCACGTCGCTCTGCACTGTCGAGGACCAGCGGACGACATGGACCACGACATCAGCCGTCGGGGCGATGTACAGGCCGTCTACGACGGCCCCAACCGGCGGCGTGTCGATGACCACGATGTCGAAGGCTCGCTGCGCTGCGCTGATGAGGCGATTGAAGGCGGCGCCGGAGATCAGTTGATCGGTCGGCAAGCCGCTCCGCCGTGCTCCGAGCAGCACCGTCGCAGAAGTATGCTGATCCTCGACCAGAATGGAATCAAGGGTGACGGTTTCGGCGTTGGACGACAAGAAATCGAGCAGGCCGAAGGACGGCTCAACCTTGAGCTGCTTGTGAACACTCGGTTTTCTGAGGTCGCAGTCGATAAGAAGCGTCTTGCGGCCGGAAAGCGCATAGGAGCGCGCCAGCGAAATGGCGATAGTCGTCTTGCCTTCTTCAGGTGCCGTCGAGGTCACCATGATGATGGAACCGTCCTTGGTGTCCGCTGGCGGCTGGTGCCGCAGTTCGAGGTCGACGGCTGCACGAATTTGTCGCACGGATTCGGCAAAAATCGAGAGCGGGGCGTTGACCATCTGGTCGGGCAAGCTTCCCTCGTCATTGGCCTTGGCTTTCACGCGCGGCACCGTCGAGGCGACCCTGCGGCGCACCACAGCTTCAAGCTGGGACTGGCTGACAAAACCGCCCAGTAGATTCTCGTAGATGAAGGCCAGCCCCACGCCCAGGCCGCCGAAAGCCACCAGCGCAACGGTAAAGAGCTGCGGCACGTTGGGGAACGATGGACGCCCGGGCACCGTGGCCTGCGAAACGATCCGGCTATCGGCGACCTGCGCGTTCGCCTGCGCAGTGAGTTCCTGGGAGCG
>NZ_JCACKG010000267.1:0-2496 GCF_059505265.1 Myxacorys chilensis
CACTGAACAAGGATACTACTCTTAGCTCCCTGTCCGATTTTTGGGTGTCATTTCAGGTTACCCGCTTCCTGCTTTATGTTGTTTGTGGTCTTACGCTTGCAAACATTATCGGATTAATTTGCAGATTCACGTTGAAGCGCCCACGTATCATAGAGTTCTTGAGACTATTCGATCTTGACACAGAGCGTAATATCCCCACTTGGTATTCGGCATCGGCTCTGCTGTTTTGTGCAATTCTTTTAATGATTATTTCCTTTGCAAAAAAGGGTCTCCACGATCGCTATGTTTTCCATTGGAGGCTGCTATCGGGCATTTTTCTGTTTCTGTCAATGGATGAGCTAGTGGGTCTGCATGAACGGTTAATCGAACCATTACAGGTTACGTTTCGGGCAAGCGGTATTTTCTTTTTTGCTTGGGTCATTCCTGGAGCAGCATTTGTGCTGATTGTGCTGCTAACGTATCTAAAATTCCTCACTGATCTTCCTGCTAGGATACGCCGACTGTTTCTTTTAGCTGGCACAACGTATATTTCAGGTGCCCTCTTGCTAGAAATGCTCGGTGCGCCTATCTGGGCAGCCTATGGTGGGAACAATGTAGCGGCAGTAGCATTGACAACTGTGGAAGAGTTTCTCGAAATGGTTGGGGTTGTGATGTTTGTTTATGCGTTGCTGACGTACTTGAGTTTGCTGACGAAAGAAGTCCAATTCTCGATTGAACCTATGGAAGCGACTTCTTCTCTACCTGAAAGTCATCAGATGCGGCTCTAATTTGTTCTTTCAGTAATGGGATGGGGCGAGATGGAAGTGTTGAAGGAGCTTATGTCAGCTTAGAGTTAGTTTTGGTAAACGTAGTGTACTTTAACCTGCTCAGTAAAATGCCTGTACTACAGATTGCCAAACTGTTTTCTTTGCTTTCATCCGCTCCTTGCTTAACTTGTAGAGCTTAACTTGCGAAGTATGACAAGTTGCTGTAGACAAATTATTCGTCGCGCCCGTGTACTTGTGCGGGTGGACTCGTCGCTTCTACGGCGGTAAACGACTCTAAGATTTTGTAGGTATGAGATGCGCCTTTAGGCACGACCCAAGAATTTCCAGGCTCTAGCAAAACCATTTGCCCTTCGAGATGGAGTTCGGCTTTTCCATTAATCACATAGCCGACGGTTTCGTAGTCTCGTGTTGTCGCTGGTTTGACTTCGTTTGAAGGGTCTTCGTTTTCCCAAAGTCGCATTGAGACACTCTTACCGGAAGCAAGATATTTTTGACCCATTTCACCTGTTGGCGAAGAATGGGCATCTACTTTTTTAACGCTGGTATCAGCCATAATGTCACCACTTGATAGTACTTGCGCTTAGGTTAGCTAGATGAGAGCGAGGCTTCCTCTTGCTCAAGTACGAGTTGTGGTGCTGCTGGATAATATTAGATTTCCTGTAGACCTGCAAGAAATGCCTTCACCCAAAATATACTGAGCAAATTTGCAGATCTTGATTCAAGGTTGGTGGATCTTGATTCTGCGATCGCGGATCTTGATTCAAGGTTCGCGGATCTTAATTCAAGGTTCGCGGATCTTAATTCAAGGTTGGTGGATCTTGATTCTGAATGCGTGGATCTTAATTCTGCGATCGCAGATCTTAATTCCGAATGCGTGGATCTTAATTCAAGGTTCGTGGATCTTAATTCTGCGATCGCGGATCTTAATTCAAGGTTAGTGGATCTTGATTCTGAATGCGTGGATCTTAATTCTGCGATCGCAGAATCAAATTTCAAATTCAACGAAAAAAACCTGGCATTGCTACCAGGCGAATCTGCACTAGGAAACCCTATTCATTACGGCTGTCTAACCTTACCCAACGCCTTCCACGTCTTCTTACCGACCACACCATCTACGACCAGCAGACGACTATGCTGAAAGCTCTTGACCGACGCTTCAGTACGAGACCCAAAATCTCCATCTAGATTGCCAAGATAATACCCTGTGAGCGCCAGGCGTCGTTGTGCCCAGCGAACCAAATCGCCCCGCAGACCCCGGTAAAGATTGGGCAACTCGATCTCTTTTCCAGTAAACAGAATCTCAAAAATCAGCCGTTCCCAAACCAGCGAGTTCACGTTTCCATCTGTATCCAACCCAACCCGAATCTGAAAACTTCTCACCGTACTTTTTGTGGCAACCCCAAAAATGCCATCAACTACCAAGATGTCACCAAAATAGAGATTGATTAACGTTTGCAATTCCTTGACGGCAACTCCTTGATCCCCGATCTTCAAAGCAGGCTTGTTGAGAGAGATCGTGGTAAACATTGAATGCTCCTGTGTGTTTGTGTCTGACACAATAATCATCACCAAGAGAAATACGAATTCCGAACCAGGAATGGTAGCCGATCGGGTACTCTTCGCCCTCACCCTAGCCCTCTTTCGCAGGAGAGAGAACAAGAGTTGGGGACAAAAGCTCTAGGTTGTGTTGACATTTCAGCGAAGTTCAATCAGCAAGGCAGTGAAATAA
>NZ_JCACKG010000268.1:0-41019 GCF_059505265.1 Myxacorys chilensis
GCTGTTGGTTAGAGGCACTTTGCTATGCTGCCTAATGGATAAAGTCGAGCTTAGAGGCTGTTTGAAAAGATAGAAGAAGTAGCAAATTAAGCCAAGCGCCTAACCATGAGGCGAATCATGGCAATGTAGAGCATGACCTCGGAACTTGCTGGGAGATATTCATAATCTTTGCTCAACCTGCGATACCAGTTGAGCCAGCCAAACGTGCGTTCCACCACCCACCGCTTGTTGAGCAACACGAAGCCTTGAGTCTGCTCTGGTCGCAACACGACTTGCACAACCCAACGAAAGGCATCCATCACCGAGACCAAAAAGGGACGGCCACTATATCCACCATCGACCCAAATCAAGTAGAGGCGAGACACCGCTTCTCCCATCTGATGCACCGTTTGCAACACTCGTTTCCCGCCTTCTCGTTCGGGTGTACTGGCGGCAGTGACGACCACTCGCAAAACTAGTCCCAAGGGATCAACGGCAGTATGGCGTTTGCGACCCTTGATGTGTTTTGCTTTGTCAAACCCAACGCACTCATGCACCATCGTTGCCGTTGCCACACTTTGACTATCGACAATCGCTTCAGACGGGCTGCTAGGCCGACCCTGGTCAGTTCTTACCCAATCTCGTAACCGGTCGTGAATCGCCACCCATGTGCCGTCTCTACGCCAGTTGCGAAAATAGGTGTACACCGTTTGCCAGGCTGGAAAATCCCCGGGCAAGTCGCGCCACTTGCAGCCTTGAACCACAACGTAAAAGATGGCGTTGAGCACGGCCCACATCTGGACCGCTCGCGGACGACCGCCTGGTTTGGCTGCTGGAATCAGAGTCTCAATCAACTCAAACTGGGAGAGGGTTAGGTTACTGGAGTATGCTTTACTCATGGCTCTCCAGGTGCTGTATCTACAGTATTTACAGCGTATACCTCGAGAGCTTTTTTACCGACTATCTGACTTCTCAAACAGCCTCTAAGATTAATAAGGTTTATGAGATTTTTCGATTTAGTATCAAAACTTTAAAAATGGTTAATTCATTATCGGCAGAGTTTAGCTTAATTTTGTGCTGCTACGTCAATACAAGTCCGCAAGTGCAAATCATTCGGATTGCAGATGTTTCAGATTTTTATTTAGAACGAGTCATTTTTCCGGGTCAGCGTCTTCTGTTTGAAGTGCCTTTTAACGCTTCTTTAGAGGTGCATACGGGACGGTTTATCGGTGCGATCGCAGCAGATACGATCGCATGTGAAACTTTAAAGGTGAAGCAATCTGAGCCTTCTGAATGAGCTTTCTGAAGTGGTTCCTCCAGAGTTGCGCTCTGTGTAATCACTTATCTGTAAAATCACTTAGGCGCGTTAGGCGTATCAAATTTATCACGATGCAGGTAACAGCATTCTAGAGTTTCTAGAAACAAAGAAAAGACAGAATCACACACTGTTAGAATAATTCAGGCAGGTTCATCCTCCGCTCGGCTTGCGTGAGCGACTTCTGTATTGAGTAATTCTACCCATGCGTAAAACGTCCGACCTACATGTTGTGGAAACCAAGCGGCTGATGGCTCCCACAGCATTAAAAGCAGAAATTCCAATGACAGAGACTGCCGCTTCACTGGTGGCTCAGACGCGCGATCGCATTCGTCGCATTCTCCGACAAGAGGACGATCGCTTACTCGTTGTGGTTGGACCTTGCTCAATTCACGATGTTAAAGCGGCTTACGAATACGCTGAAAAATTAGCACCCGTTCGTCAGGCACTTTCTGACAAATTAGAAATCGTGATGCGCGTGTATTTTGAGAAGCCGCGCACAACTATGGGTTGGAAAGGGCTAATTAACGATCCCCATTTAGATGAAAGCTACGACATCAACACAGGGCTGCGTTTAGCTCGTAGATTACTGCTTGACTTAGCGCAATTAGGGATTCCGAGCGCCACCGAGCTACTTGATCCAATTATTCCTCAATATCTAGCAGATTTGATTTCATGGAGTGCGATCGGCGCTCGAACAACTGAGAGTCAGACTCATCGCGAAATGGCCTCCGGTCTTTCAATGCCAGTGGGCTTCAAAAACAGCACTGACGGCAATCTTCTGACTGCTGTTCACGCAGTTATGGCAGCCAGTTGTCCTCACCGTTTTCTGGGCATTAATACAGAAGGAATGGCGAGTATTGTCGCCACGACGGGCAATCCTGACTGCCATGTTATTCTACGCGGTGGCAAGAATGGGCCTAATTACAATGCCGCTGCGCTTGAGAAGGCCGTCGCTGAGTTAGTTCAGCAAAATGTTGTGTCGCGGGTGATGGTTGATTGTAGTCACGGCAACAGCAGCAAGGACTATCGGCGTCAGTCCACTGTGCTGAAGGATTTAGTAGAACAGCTAAAAGCCGGGTCGCGGCACTGCATGGGAGTCATGATCGAAAGTCATCTCGTCGCCGGTAGCCAAGCTGTCCCCGATGATTTGGATCAATTGACCTATGGACAAAGCATCACCGATGCGTGTGTTGATTTCTCGACAACGCTTGACATGCTCCATATGCTTGCTGATGCGGTTGAGTGTAGAGGGGCAGAAGTCTTGTGCTAATCGGGCTTGTATTAGCTAGTTTGAAATGATCCGCTCAGTCCTAATCTTCTTTGTAGTTTACTGAGAATGGTCCAAAGGGCGGATCATTTGGGGTACAGCTTGTGAAGCTGTTAGTTTGACTTGTGACGCTATTCTCAAAAGCAACCGCTCTGAAAGAGGATAGTCTCTGGGAATGCAGCCTCACTTGAAAAACAACGCTATGCTACTAGCAACAGTGGATTCAAGAGGGAATGCATGATTGATCTCTATACTTTCACTACTCCAAATGGTCGTAAAGCATCGATCATGCTGGAAGAAGTTGGTGTTCCTTACCAAGTCCATGTAATTGATATTACTAAAGGCGATCAGCTTAGCGCAGAGTTTGTTGCAATTAATCCTAATAGTAAGATTCCAGCGATCGTCGATCACGATACCAACATCACCGTGTTTGAATCTGGAGCAATCCTGCTGTACTTAGCAGAGAAAACCGGAGCGTTGATGCCGACCGATCAGGTAGGACGCTATCAGGTTCTGGAGTGGCTGATGCTTCAGATGGGAAGTGTAGGACCGATGTTTGGACAACTCAATCATTTCAAAAAATTTGCGCCAGAAAAGATCCCTTACGCCATCGAGCGTTACGAGAAAGAAACGCTAAGACTATATGGTGTCTTAGATGGACAACTAGCAAAGCATGAGTATCTTGCTGGAGAGTACACGATCGCAGACATCGCCACGTTTCCATGGGTTGCTACCTATGAGTTTCAAGGATTGACGCTGGACAATCATCCCAATCTGAAGCGCTGGTTTGAAGCGATTAATCAACGCCCTGCTGTCCAGAAAGGCATGAATGTTCCAGAACGAAAGTAGACCGCTAACCGACTACAACTGTAAGCTGTGCAAGGTATCCTGATTGATGAGCAATCATGCTCGATCACCTATCAGACCTTGGGATACCTCTGTGCTTGACCTGAAGCTAATTCGCGAAAATCCAGACCTTGTTCAAGAAAAGCTCAACCGTCGCGGTGGTGGCTATGACGTTAGCGCGATCGCAGCCCTTGACCAGCAACGGCGTGACTTAGAAGCCGCGCGATCGCGGCTGCAAGCTCGCAGTAACGAAATTGGAAAACTCGTTGGGCAGAAGATCAAAGCAGGATCTGATCCAAACGGCGAAGAGATTCAAGCCTTGCGCGACGAAGGAACGCAGATCAAAACAGAACTCGCTGACTTAGAGCCGACCGAAAAAGAGATCGATGCTCAAATCAAAGATTTAGTGTTGGCGCTGCCCAACCTGCCGAGTGACTCAACCCCAATCGGCAAAGATGAAACCGAGAATGTGGAAGTGCGGCGGTGGGGCGATGAACATAAGCCCACAATCAAGGTGTTACCTCACTACGAGATTGCTGAACAACTGGGAATTCTCAACAGCGAACGAGGTACAAAGGTTGCTCAGACTCGATTTGTCGTCTTGATGGGTGCAGGCGCTGCTTTAGAGCGGGCCTTGATTCAGTTCATGTTGGATCAGCAGATTGCGGCGGGGTATCTGGAAGTGTTGCCTCCTCTGTTAGTGAACTCGCGATCGCTGAGCGCAACGGGTCAACTCCCTAAATTTGCAGAGGAAAGTTTTAAGTGCGCGGATGACGATTTGTGGCTGATTCCGACTGCTGAAGTTCCAGTAACGAATCTGTATCGCGATGAAATTATTCCCGCCGATCAGTTACCTATTCATCATTGTGCTTACACGCCTTGTTTTCGACGGGAAGCGGGAAGCTACGGACGAGATACTCGCGGTTTGATTCGACTGCACCAATTTAACAAAGTGGAGTTGGTCAAACTGGTGGCCCCTGACACCTCTGAGCAGGAGCATGAAGCATTAGTTCAAAATGCGGAAGCTATTCTACAAGCTTTGAAACTTCCCTATCGCACAATTGAACTATGCACGGGAGATTTAGGGTTTGGAGCGGCGAAGTGCTATGACCTCGAAGTGTGGCTTCCGGCTTCTGAAGCCTATCGCGAGATTTCAAGCTGCTCGAACTTTATGGATTTTCAAGCGCGTCGCGGCAACATTCGGTTCAAAGAAGCTGGACAGAAAGGAACTCAGTTTGTCCACACCTTGAACGGATCGGGGTTAGCGATCGGCCGGACAATGGCGGCAGTATTGGAGAACTATCAGCAAGCAGATGGCACAGTCCGGGTTCCAGAAGTGCTGCGATCGTACTTGGGTCGCGACCTTCTGTAACCGAACTCTGTCTAGGTGAAGTTTCTTAACACTCCTGCTCACGCTCTAGAATAGAAGCATGTTGTCAATACGGCGTTCAGGTCTTTGCCTATGTCAGTTCTGGCGGTTATTCTTCTTCTAGCGGTTCTCATCTTTGTTCATGAGTTGGGCCACTTTCTGGCAGCTCGGCTTCAAGGTATCTATGCGAATCGGTTCTCCCTTGGCTTTGGCCCCGCTGTTTGGAAATACCAAGGGTCGCAAACTGAATACGCGCTTCGGGCTTTGCCGCTCGGAGGGTTTGTCGGATTTCCTGATGACGATCCAGACAGCGAAATTCCGCCGAACGATCCAAATTTATTAAAAAATCGTCCGGTATTAGATCGGGCGATCGTCATCAGCGCAGGCGTGATTGCCAATCTTCTGTTCGCCTACCTCGTCTTGGTTGCCCAAATGGGATTTGTTGGATTACCCAGCATTCAATACAATCCTGGTGCACTCATTCCGAAGGTGGTTCCTCAAGAAACGGCTGCACAAGCAGGCATTCGAGATGGCGACGTGATAGTTGCCATCAACGGACAGCCGATCCCATTCACGAAGCCCGAAACTTCAACCTTAGAAATCTCAACTGAGGCCACCTCAGCCCTGAGAGAAGCGATCGAGTCTCGTCCGGGTCAACCTCTGGATTTGACGATTCAGCGCAAGAGCGAACGGGTCAACGTCACGGTGACGCCTAAAGACGATGCGGGCAAAGGCAGAATTGGAATTCAGCTTCAGCCTAACATCAAGCCTCAACCGGACGGAAAACTCGCCTACTACAAGCGCTCTACGAATGTCCTGCAAATTTTTAGCTGGGCAGGCGAAGAATTTCAGCAAAATGTGGTGCGGACGGTACAAGGGTTCGGTCAACTGATTAGTAATTTCAGTAAAACCGCCGACCAAGTTGCAGGCCCCGTTGCGATCGTTGCGACTGGAGCCAAAATTGCCGAATCGGATGCCGCAAGTTTATTTAACTTTGCGTCGTTGATCAGCGTCAACCTGGCTATCATCAACATCCTTCCTTTGCCCGCGCTTGATGGCGGACAGCTTGCCTTCTTACTGGTAGAAGGAGTGCGCGGCAAGCCATTGCCCAACCGCATTCAGGAAAGCGTAATGCAAACGGGCTTAGTGCTCATACTGGGATTAGGTGTTTTTCTGATCATCCGAGATACTGTCAATTTAATTCCGCAGTGAGCATTACTCGAAACGTCTCTGCTAAAAAACAGCGTGCATTAGAGGTTCTGATTCGTCTGAAACGGCTCTATCCAGAGGCTCCTTGTACGCTTGACTACGAAACGCCGGTGCAGTTGATGGTTGCAACGATTCTGTCGGCTCAATGCACCGATGCACGAGTTAATATGGTCACTCCTGCCTTGTTTCGTCGATTTCCAGACGCGGCGGCCTTTGCAGGAGCCGACCTTTCCGAGTTAGAAGAATTGGTGCGATCGACAGGGTTTTACCGCAACAAGGCAAAAAATATTCAAGCGGCTTGCCGCCTGATCGTAGAACGATTTGGGGGTGAAGTGCCTCGGACGATGGACGAGTTACTTCAGCTTCCCGGCGTGGCCCGCAAAACGGCAAATGTCGTTTCGGCGCATGCGTTTGGCGTCAATCTGGGAGTCACCGTTGATACTCACGTCAAGCGTCTCGCCTATCGATTGGGCTTCACTAAAAACACCGAACCAGTGAAGATCGAGCGAGATTTGATGAAACTGATTCCGCAGCCTGACTGGGAGAATTGGTCAATTCGGCTGATTTATCATGGTCGCGCTGTGTGCGATGCGCGGAAGCCAGAGTGCGATCGCTGCGAGCTTGCCGATCTCTGTCCCTCCGCCTTCTTAGCCGCCAATTCTGCAAAAAAGGCGGCTGCCAAGTCGTAATTCCAGCGGATATTGAGTACAATCAGAAACAGTGTCTTTAGAAGAAGGTTCAAGATTGAGTCATGGCTAAGAAAAGCATGATTGAGCGCGAGAAAAAGCGCAAAAAAACTGTCGAAAAGTATGCTGAGAAGCGCAGCGAACTGAAAAGTCAGTTTGAAGCGGCAACGTCTCAGTCTGAGAAGCTAGAAATTCACCGCCAAATTCAGCAGCTTCCCCGCAACAGCGCCAGAGTGCGTGTGCGGAATCGCTGTTGGATCACGGGTCGTCCGAGAGGCGTATATCGCGATTTTGGGCTGTCGCGCCACTGCATTCGTGAAATGGCGCACCAAGGACTGCTTCCTGGCGTAGTTAAGTCGAGCTGGTAATGGGCGTTGAGGTTTAAGGAGCAATCACAAAATGCCTTAGACCTTACGCTTTCTAAATATAAAAATTATTGTCCGCAGCATCGGTCAATCCCTAAACTGTCAAGCAAGAGATCGCTCACAGCATTTGCAACTGCAAATTCGCTGTAAAAGCTTTGAGAGAAATCAAAGGCCTGCATCTCGGCGATGATCGCCATGACCAAGGCTCCCAAATCATTTTCTCCCTCCATTCTTTGTCTGACAAAGATTTGCGCGGCACGGTAGGCGATGACTTGATTAATAATTTCTGGTAAAAATTCTGTATCGAGCCACTGCTGGAGCTTTTGTTGTAGCCACTCCCCTTCACGCTTTGGGTGTTGGGCAGGCGGTAAGGTAATGGATGGAATGGGTTCAACCATACGAGGCTCCCGTTTTTGAACACGGCTATCTAGACTATAACGCTCCCCCTCTGCTCCGTTCATTAAAAATCATCTCGGTTCCGCCCATGCGAATTGATGTGCCATCCATTATTGAAGGGTATGCGCAAGGGTATTTCCTGATGGCAGATGAATCAGGAGATGATTTGGCGTGGTATACCAGTCGCGATCGCACGCTGATTCCGCTTGATGATCGGTTTCGCTACCCGCGATCGCTGCAACGCATTCTCAATCAAGATCGATTTTCGGTCGCGATCAATCGAGACTTTGAAGCCGTAGTAGAAGGATGCGCCGATCGCGAGACAACCTGGATTTCATCTGAATTAAAGAGCATTTACTGGATGCTGTACGAGGAAGGCTGGGCGTACAGTTTTGAGACTTGGCAAGGCGATGAACTAGCGGGGGGGATTTTGGGTCTTGCGATTCGAGGCGCATTCATTGGCGAGTCGATGTTTTACCGAATTCCAGATGGCTCTAAGGTGGCAATGGTAAAACTGGTGGAGCATTTGAGGGCGAGGCAGTTTGTCCTGTTTGATGCTCAGATGATGAACCCACACTTAGAGCGATTTGGAGCGTTTCCAATCGGGGGACGGGGATACAGGGATTTGTTGCGGCAGGCACTAGAGCGAGACTGCGCGATCACGTAGAGCCTTGCCCTTTCTACTGGTTCTGTTCTGTCACCTTGTGTTCTGTCACCAACGTTAAACTCGTCCATTCCCCTTTGTTGTCGTAACTGCGAACAATCCGTTGGCGCAGGTTCGATCGAAGCAACCAGCCTAGTTCTAAAACAAACGGCTGGCAAGGTTTGATTTGCAACGGACAGTTACACGACGCACCATCCGGCAAAAGCAGAATTTGAATTGGTGTTGCGCCTTGGTCGAATAACAGCGTTGAACCCTTGATGGCGGCAGTGGATGTGATTATATGCCCTGCGTCTCCCTCTCCAAACCGGAGTTCCTGCTTTAAGCGATCGCCCTCACGCTGAATGGTTAGCGCTGTTGAGTAGGAATCAGGCGATCTCCAGTCGGGATACAGTGTCACCGCTTCACCCCGCCACTCTCCAATCAAATCATCGACAGTTAGTGAAGGACGTTCAGGAGCATCAGTTCCAGCCCGTTGTTCGCGAATCAGGGTTAACGTGTGGAGGGCTTGATTCTCGAAAAGCTGAACAAATCTGAGGCGACGATTCGCTCCGCGCAGCTCCGAAGCGTCGATATCCATCAACCCAAATTCGCAACCAAATTTTCCAAATGGGCTAAGTTGCATTGACCCAAGCGAGAACGCTCCAGTCTCAAAAAACAGAGCATCGCGCCCGAACGAGCCGCGCAAGTCGAGTTCGATATCTTGATGGTTTGGCGAATCTCGGTGGAGGGTGAAGTGAACCTGTTGAGGTTGCGTTTGCTCAATGGTTACAACAGAAGGGATATCCTCTAATGCCTCACCTTGCCGTGAAAGGCTCGTGAATGAACCGTGCCATTCTCCAACATTTTGTAGAAAGCATTCCCACTGAGACTTCATAGGCAATTAGGTTTTTGCGAAACGGCGGACTGCAAACAAACTGCCCATTAATCCTACCGAAGCTCCGAAGCTCAACAAAATTATCGGAAGGAGGATTACCTCCATAGGTTTCAGTGGAGCGTTGTGTGTGAGAAATTGCAAAAAGTCGGCTTGCTCGGATAGAAAATGCGCGATCGCTCGTTGAACGCCATAGATTAGTCCCCCGGCGAGCGTGGCTCCTACAACGCCAAACGTAATGCCTTGAAGCACAAACGGTAGATAAATCCAGCCCCGCGTGGCTCCCACCAGTTGCATCACTTCAATTTCGCGACGACGGGCTAACACAATTAGTCGAATCGTCGTACTGATCACGGCGATCGCGGTTATGGTTAGCATCCCCGTGATGATCAAACTGACCGAGTTGAATCCTTGATTGAGTTGGGCAATTCGTTGTACCGCTTCATCCACATAGCGAACGTCTTCAACGCCTTGTAGCTGTTTGAGCGTTTGAGCGAGAGCCGGGACTTGCTCAGATGATTTTGCTTTGACTTTCAACTCGTCAACTAAAGGATTTCCCTCCAGTTGGTTGGTTGCATCTTTGAGGCTCGACAAACCCAGTTCTTTCACTAAATGGCTCCATGCTTCCTCTTTTGAGGTTCCTTCTACAGCCGCCACCGAAGGCAGCTTCTCGACGACTGGCTTGAGCATGTCTGTCGAAACGCCCGTTTCTAGATAAGCCGAAACTTCTAACTGGCTGCCAAACTGGTTCAGCAAGCCTTCTAGCTGCCACGATGCTTGCAAACTCACGCCAAACAGAAACAGCAGAACTGTTACCGTACTGATGGCTGCCCAATTCATCCAGCCGCCCCGCTTTAAGCCGAGCATCGTTTCCCGCAGCAAATAATCAAGCTTTGTAAAAAATCGCAGCATTAAAATTTCCTCCCCCGTTGCGCTCTCCCTTTTAACACACATTTTTCTGAACCAAACCCCAGATTTCCAACCCGAAAACTGCACTCCGACCTGTCCTAAATTGGATAAGATAGAACCAAGACGGAATCGATCCGGCCTTTGGCATTCAATGCGGGTGAACTGTCCATGCCTTCAGAAGTTTTAGTTGAGAAAAAAAAGTTAGCAAAGCCACCTCTAGAGGTGCATCATCTCGGCGATCGCGTCTTGCGTCAGCCTGCCAAGCGAGTCGCAAAGGTGGATGACGAAATTCGGCAGATTGTCCGCCAAATGCTGCAAACCATGTATTCCGAGGATGGGATCGGGTTAGCTGCACCGCAAGTGGCAATCAATAAGCAAATTGTGGTGATTGATATTGATCCTGAGAATCCTGAGCATCAGCCGCTGGTGTTGATCAATCCAACCGTTAAGTCGTTTGGTCGTGAGCTTGTTGCGACTCAGGAAGGCTGTCTCAGTATTCCGGGCGTCTATTTAGATGTGCAGCGTCCTGAAGCGATTGAAGTGTCGTTTAAAGATGAGCAGGGACGCCCCCGAACTATTAAGGCGACGGGCTTATTGTCCCGTGCGATTCAGCATGAGATCGATCACCTCAACGGGGTGCTGTTTGTCGATCGCGTGAATAATCAATTGGCGCTGACGCAAGAACTGAAGAAGCGCGGATTTTCAACTCAAGCTGTGAAGCCGGTGGCGTAACTATGATCATGACTCCCAAAAGCGGCATTTTTCTTGCCGGGTCTTGTGTCGCTGCGATCGCGGCAGTTGGCAGCATTTTTGAGCTTTCCTCTGGCACTCCAGATTTGGGTGTTCTGAATACCGGAATTATCTTGGGGCTTAGCGCTCCAGCTTGTGTGGTTTGTTTTCTCTCGGCTGTGTCGGACGCGAGAAAACATAATTCGTAATTTAGCCTGAACGCTAAAAGGTAATTAGAAGCCGGATGAGTCATCTGGCTTTTATTTTTAGCAGTTGCGGATGCTGTCGCTGCTGCGCTCCTTTGGAAAATTGTGGCTCACAAACATTAGGGATTTCGGTGGAAACAGGATCTGTCACCAAAAAAAATGCGATACAACCGCTTAAGCAGAGGAGCGCTCTTGGTGAACCGGAATTTCAATCCAAAACTCCGTCCCGTGTTGAGAGGTGCATTTGAACACCCCTCTATGTTTTTCAACCACCACTTGATAACTGATCGATAATCCTAAGCCTGTTCCTTGTCCCACTGGCTTCGTGGTGAAAAACGGGTCAAAAATGCGCGATCGTACTGCCTCCGGTATCCCCATCCCGTTATCTGCAATGCGAACCACAACCCGATTTGGCGTCATAAGCTCCGTCCGAATCCGAATGGTCGGCGTCGGGTCTTGACACCCCGCTTCCAAAGCATCGATCGCGTTCCCCAATACGTTCATGAACACTTGGTTCAGTTGTCCTGCATAGCACTCGACTAAGGGCAACTCTCCATAGTCCTTGATCACCTGAATAGTCACGCCACCCGCCCTTGCTTTGAATCGATTTTGGAGAATCAGCAGCGTACTTTCAATTCCATCATGCAAATCAACCGCTTTCATTGCTGCTTCGTCCAGGCGCGAAAAGTTGCGTAGGGAGAGCACAATATCGCGAATGCGATCGGTTCCCACTTGCATGGAAGATAGCAATTTTAGTAAGTCTGACGTGACAAAGCCTAAATCCACCTGCTGGATCGCCAATTGCAATTGGGGGGCTGGATCAGGACAGTGCTGCTGATAGCAGTCCAGTACGTGTAGAAGGTCTTGAATGTAATCCGTCGCGTGCGACAGATTGCCGTGGATGAAATTGACAGGATTATTAATCTCGTGAGCGATTCCAGCTACCAGTTGTCCTAAACTCGACATCTTCTCGCTTTGAATCAGTTGGGTTTGCGTGTGTTGCAGGTCTTTGAGCGCGGCTTCTAGCTGCAATGCCTTCTGTTGTAAGGATGCTTGGGAAGCTTGCAGCGCTGCTTCAGCCGTCTTGTGATCGCTGATGTCGCGGAAGTACCAAACTCTCCCATAATAATCACCATCGGGAGTATGAACCCCTGTGGTATAGCGATCGAGCGTCCGTCCATCACGAAGCAAGATTTCATCACGGCTGGTTAGTTCTGGATGCTGATAGAGATGTTCAACTTGGGTAATAAATTCTTCTGGGTTTTGGGTTGTTGTCACCACCAATTCTAGAATTTTCCGATCGTCGCCTTTCTGTACTAAAGATTCTGGAATCTGCCAGATTTGGTAAAAGCGCTGATTGTAAAACATGACTTGGTTCTGCTCATCCACAACCAGAATGGCATCAATCGCCGATTCTTGTTGAGCTCTCAGGAAAGCATGACTGCGATAAAGCTCGGCTTCTGCTTGTCGGCGTTGTTCTTCCGCTTGCTTGCGATCGCTCATATCAATCAGCAACCCATCCCACAGAATGGCTCCATCGGGTTTTCGTTCAGGTCGAGACACGCCCTGAACCCACTTACTTTGCCCTGATGCGCTCATCATGTGTCCTTGCCATCGCCATGTTTCTAGCGTTTGAGCAGAATGAGTGACAGCGTTATTGAATCTATCTCGATCCTCTGGGTGAATCGCCTCAATGAGTAAATCAGCATTTTGCTGAACGGCTTCTGGTTCCAATTCATAAAGTTCTAGGCAACCCGACGAGATATAAGGAAACCAGGCTTTCCCATCTGGCTCTAAGCGGAATTGATAAATCATTCCTGGAACGTTTGCGGCTAACCGTTGAAACCGTGCTTCACTTGCCGAGACTTGTGCGTTTGCTGTAGCAAGTTCCACCGTGCGTTCCAAGACTTGAGCCTCTAACGTGGCATTGAGGCTAGCTAACTTATCATTGGCTTGTGCAAGCTGCGTTTGCGCTTGGCTCAGTAACACGGGGCCGTCAATCAGGAAGGAGTAATAGCGCCTCAGTGCAACATACGTTCCAGCGATCGTAGCGGTGAGCAGATCCACGCCCAACTGGAATTTTAGCAAGGCCGGAGACGAGTAGCGGACTCCGTCTGCCATCATTAGCACGTGTCCTCCATGACTCAATGCATAGCTAAAAAACACCAAAATTGTTGCCAGCACCAGCGGCGTTTTTTGCTGACCCTGAATAAACGGTAAGAAAATTAGAATCGCGATCGTCAAGTAGCAGAGTGCAATGAACCCGTTGGCAGCAATCAGTAATTCATTCATTTCAAACCTACTTTACGTCGCTGTTCACTTTTTCAGTTTTCCCCAAGCAGTCATTAAGTGATTCAGTCAACCAGGTAATTTTACTCAAGCTACAATTAGCTCGAGTAGTGCGAGATAGCTAAGTTACACTCCTATGACTGCCTTAACCCAACTACCATTTGACGCCAAAGAACAACGGGTAGTCTTGCCTAGCGTGACTTGGCAACAGTATGAGAGCCTCTTAGCAACGCTTGAAGACTACCCTGGACTACGGCTTATCTACCTAGAGGGAACTCTAGAAATCTTTATGCCCTCACCTGAACATGAAATGCTTAAAAAGGTGATTGCAAGACTTCTAGAACGATATGCGGAAGAGGTTGATATTCCCTTACATGGCTATGGCTCAACAACGTTTCGGCGTGAAGCTAAGGCGCGAGGACTCGAACCTGATGAGTGCTACTGTGTGGGTTCTCTCAAAGAACTACCTGATTTTGCCATTGAAGTTAATTTGACGAGTGGAGGAGTGGACAAGCTAGCCGTCTATCAGGGGCTTGGTATTCCAGAAGTTTTGATGTGGCAGAACAACAAATTGACACTTTATGACTTACGGGAAGGCCATTACCGGGAAACCAATTGCAGTTATTTCTTCCCAGCTTTAAGCTTGCAATTGTTGGCGCAATATGTTCAACCCGAAGCGCAACCTCAAGCTATCCAAGAATTTCTCCGTGCAGTTCGATCACAGAAGAGTTAAGACTTGCTTGATCTGACGACTCAATCTGACTACTCAATCGGTCTGATCAATCATTTCGCCACGAACAGCAGTGCCCTTCACTCACGTCAAACGATCTAGACTTCAAGAGGAATGACGTTGAACGATCGCACATGACACTGACACAGGTTTGGGGTTCTCTGCTAATTTTTCTGCTGTGCCCAATTTTGGGCGGATTGCCGCTGATCGAGTGGATTACGGTTGCGCTGACTCGAAAGCGGTTGAGCCGAATTGGGACGAAAAATGTCAGCGTTTCAGCCGCGTTTTATCATGGCGGCAAGGTGGCAGGCATTTTAGCGGTGTTGTCTGAGGCGCTGAAGGGCATTTTGGCGGTGCTGTTGGCGCGATCGTTCTTCCCAGATCATCCTGAATGGGAGTTAATTGCGCTGATCGCTCTCGTTTTTGGGCGCTACTGGATTGGTAAAGGTGCAGGCACAACGAATGTGACGTGGGGCTACATTGTGCACGATCCGATCACGTCTTTTCTGACATTTTTGATCGGTGGCATCGGATTTACTCTCCTACGAGAACGAAAGCTAGGGCGATTTGGAGTTTTAATTCTGTTTCCGTTGCTCACTGCCGCGCGGCATCCAGACGACTCCGCCCTGATTGGGGCGTCGATTTGCCTTGCAGGTCTGATGGGATGGATTTACACTCAAATTCCAGATGACTTGGAGTTGAAGCCAGATACGGCTCAGACGGATTCACAAACCATGTTTAAATTCTTTCGCGGCGATCGCGCTGTTCTTTCTCTAGATCAGCCTCTGCAAGCCAGTAAAGTTGGCGAAAAGGCGGCGACTCTGGCTCATCTAAAAGGATTGGGCTATCCAGTTCCGATGGGATGGGTACTGCTGCCGGGAGATGATCCACAACCGTTGATCGAACTGTTGCAGCCATCAGAGCGAACCCCGTTGGTCGTGCGATCGTCGGCGATTGGCGAAGATTCGGAACTCGCGTCAGCGGCGGGACAGTATGAGACGATTTTAGGGATCACACGGCAAAGCGATTTGTTGAGCGCGATCGCACAGTGTTTGGCGTCTTACGATCAGCCGTCTGCGGTCAGGTATCGGCGCGATCGCAATTTACCAGATACCTCAATGGTTGTGCTAATTCAGCAGCAGGTTCGCGGCGCGTTTTCTGGTGTGGCATTTAGCCGAGACCCGATCGCGCGGCAAGGCGATGCGGTCTTGGTTGAAGCGTTGCCCGGCAGTGCTGAACGGGTGGTGTCGGGGCAAGTGACGCCTGAAAGTTATCAAGTGCTGGTGTCAGAACTCGGCTCGAATTGGACGTTGCCCGATGAGATGACGCTGGAAGTGCAGGGAAGCGGGGAAGTGCCGCTTCGCTTGGTGCAGCAGGTGGCATATCTGGCTCGCCATCTAGAGGCGCACTATCACGGCATTCCCCAAGATATTGAGTGGAGCTATGACGGGCAGACGTTATGGCTCTTGCAATCTCGCCCGATTACCACCTTGATTCCGATCTGGACGCGCAAGATTGCTGCCGAAGTGATTCCGGGCGCGATTCGTCCGTTAACATGGTCGATTAATCGCCCGTTGACCTGTGGCGTTTGGGGAGAGTTGTTCTCGTTGGTACTAGGTCAGCAAGCTCAAGGATTAGATTTTAATGAAACGGCAACGTTGCACTATGCTCACGCTTACTTTAATGCGTCGCTATTAGGACAAACGTTTCGCCGCATGGGATTGCCGCCAGAGAGTCTAGAGTTTTTGACCAGAGGTGCAAAGTTTAGCAAGCCACCGATAAAGTCAACGCTGCAAAACGTCCCCGGATTGCTGAAGTTAGTCCGACGGGAACTACGGTTAGAGAAAGATTTTCAACGAGATGACCAACGCTATTTCTCACCTGCGTTAACCGAATTTGCAACGCATTCAGCAACACAGCTTTCGACAGTAGAGGTGTTAGATCGCATAGACAAAATTTTGGAATTGCTCAAACGAGCGACGTACTACAGCATCCTTGCTCCCCTCAGTGCAGCGTTGCGACGGTCAATCTTGAAAGTTTCAGAGGATGAGCTTGATAACAGCCGAACGCCCGAAGTTGCCGCTTTGCGATCGCTTCAAGCCATTGCTACTAGAGCAAAACAAACTGGCAATCTCTCTCATCAATTGTCGGCTGAGCAATTGTTTGAGCACCTGAGTGAGACGAAGCAAGGGCGGGATGTGTTAGCCGAGTTCGACAGGTTTCTAGAGCAATACGGCTATTTGAGCGAGGTCGGAACTGACATTGCTATACCCACGTGGAGAGAAGATCCAAAGCCGATTCGAGAGGTGTTTACTCAGTTTTACTTTCATCCGATTGAGCGAGAGGTAGTGCCAGGTCGATCGCGCGTTCAGCAACGAGTCGATCTCAAAGGCAAGGTGACGGAAGTGTATAGCCGACTGTTGGCACACTTGCGCTGGAGCTTTGTGGCGTTAGAAGAACAATGGTTAACTTTAGGTGTGTTAGAGCAGCCGGGAGACATCTTCTTTCTGAAGTATGACGAGATTCGGCACGTTGCTGCGACTTCAACCTTTTCTCGTCTCATTGAACAACGGCGATCGCAGTTTGAACAAGATCGCCAACTCGCCCAAGTGCCGCAGTTGGTGTACGGAGACGATCCACCCGAACCTAAGCTAGAAACCTGGCAAGCCTCTCAAACGCTGCAAGGCATTGGAGCAAGTTCTGGACAAAAAGAAGGACGCATCAAAATCATGAAGTCGCTCTCGACCGGGATTAGCCTCGATCGCGATACTATTTTGGTCGTGCCCTACACCGATTCGGGCTGGGCAGCAATTTTGGCACAGGTGGGCGGACTCATTTCTGAGGTGGGCGGCAAACTCTCTCACGGCGCGATCGTCGCGCGAGAATACCGAATTCCTGCCGTGATGGATATTCCGAATGCCACAACCCGCTTACACGATGGACAGCAGGTTCGGATCGATGGACAACGCGGCAGGATTGAAATTCTGTAGCGATATTTAAGCTGACGCGGATGTAACAGATAAGAGAGTTGCTTGAAAATAGTGTCCCCTTACTATAAGGAACGTTGTTTCGCTTCACCCAGTCGCTAATGCTTCTTTGAGAGGTCTTCCATCTGCTTCCGGAGTTCTCAGATTGTCTTCGGGAGTTGTCAAATTGTCTTCGGGAGTTCTCAGATTGTCTTCGGGAGTTGTCAAATTGTCTTCGGGAGTTCTCAGATTGTCTTCGGGAGTTCTCAGATTGTCTTCCGGAGTTCTCAAATTGCCTTCGGGAGTTGTCAGATTGTCTTCGGGAGTTGTCAGATTGTCTTCGGGAGTTCTCAGATTCTCCTCCGGAGTTGTCAGATTGTCTTCGGGAGTTGTCAAATTCTGAAGCGAAAGTCGCAATGGGCAGGCTACATTTGGAGCGCAATACCGAGATCCAAAGCGGGATACTATTTCTTAGCAAGTCCCTAAGGATCATGGATTAAATAAAACCGAATTTACCCTCACCCCAACCCTCTCCCGCAGGAGCTACCGTGTACACACAAGTCGAGCGATTAGTCATGGCCGAGATCCTTCGCCCCCTAAATCTCCCAAAATTGGGGGACTTTGAACCGTTACCATTCTTCGGACGCTAGAGATCTTTCTTTGTCAAAGTCTCCCAGCATGGGGGATTTAGGGGGCAGAAGGCGACCCAAACGAAGCGACATCGACTTGCTGTGTACACGGTAGCCCGCAGGAGAGGGAGCAAGACTCTAGTTCTCCTTCTCCTGTGGGAGAAGGGGTTAGGGGATGAGGGCAACCCGGAGCTACGCAAGTGTTAGAGTTATTCAATCCACGATCCTAAGAACATATGAGGCAAAGATCTCCAGTTGTTTCGAGAAACCGGAGACCTAAATCCGCTATTTTTCGGTTCACGCACTGACGACGGAGAAATAGCGAACGAAGAATCAGGTTTATTTCTTCACCCTTTATCCCCGCGAAGCGATCGAAGACCTTATCCTTGCTCTCGGGCTGTCGCAAACAGACGCAGCGCTTGCTCTGAACCCACAAACCGCCAGTGCCAAGGTTCATAAATCACGCGTTGAGCATTGTTAGGGCGAAACGATAACTCAAATCCAAATTTCTTAGCATTTTTGGCCATCCACTGAAAGGCAGACGAGCGAGCAAACGCTTGAGAAATATCTAAATAGGGAGCGCGACCATCACCAACATCAATCGCATATCCCGTGTGATGTTCGCTGTATCCCGGAGGCGCAACGCTCCTAGCAGCTCCCTCTAGGCCACGCCTCCGCACGCGATCGCGAAATAACATCGCTTGCTCATCAATACTACGAAACCCAGAAATCGGCACAATGGATACCTTACTCGCTTTCGCTGCACTGACCATTTGTTGCCATGCGATCGCGGCTTCCGGTGCTAATTTTTCCACACGCCCCCCGTATTTACCAACGACGACCAGTGTGGTTAGCTCCGCTTGAGGGTAAGGAAAGTGCCCTAGTTTAGGCGAAGCCTTAGGGGAAGGGGTATTGAGCGACGGGCGAGGACGTAGACCAGGCAACAACGATGAAGCAGGCGTGCTGGGAGTGGGTGCAGGAGCGGGTGATTTCAACAACAATTGTGCAGAGTTGGGGCGTGTCGGCAGTGGCGAAATTGCCGTTGGTTCAACCGATGCGCCCACGCTGAGATGCAGTCCACTATAGTTGAGCGCGATGACCCAACTAAAAGACGTTAGGGCAACAATCAGTAAGGCGTGCGATCGTAACCAACTTAAAATTCTCATCAACCCAATATTGTTAAAGTAAGCGTTTGCAGGCAACGTGAATTCATCACCGTCAGTTCTGGACAAGCTATCTTATACACTTGAAATAACGGCACAGGCAAAATTCAATGAAATGGCAAGTGATTCTTGAACCGGATGCAGAAACTGGAGAGTGGGCCGTTTGGTGTCCGCAATTACCAGGATGTGTCTCTGCTGGAGAAACGGAACAAGAAGCGTTAGACAACATTCGAGCCGCGATCGTGCTGTACTTAGAACCAGATCCTATAGATCTAGCCTCTGGCGCGATCGTGCGAGAGGTCTCAGTGGGATGACGCGCACCCGTCGAATGACGGCTATTGAAGTTGAGCAAATTCTACAGCAGTATGGATTTGTCTTCGTATCGCAGAAAGGAAGCCATCGAAAATGGAGACAGCCGGATTCGAGTCTTCAGGTGATTGTGCCATTTCATAAAGGTCGAGATTTGCTCATCAGTACAATGCGTAACATTATGCTCAATGCAAGCATTCCAGACACCGAATAGAAGACAGATTAATCGATCGACTGGAGGGCGCGATCGCTAATGGGTAAGATCTTCCGCTTCATTCCTGGTAAGCCATCAAATCGGATCGCCAGCGTTGCTTTGGTTCCAGAGCCAAAGACGTTTGTGATTTCACCCACGCCAAACTGACTGTGAATCACGCGATCGCCAACGCTCCAATCAGCATCGGCATCCGCGTGGTTAACCAGAATCGGCGACTTAGTTTGAGCCGCACCTTTGGTCCACTTCGCTGGAATCGAGGTTGCCGTATTAGAATCCATCAATTCACGCGGCATTTCCGCCAAAAATAGCGAAGGACTGGCAGGTTCACGGTTTCCATACAAGCGGCGTTCGCGAGCATGAGAGATGAACAATCGCTCCTTAGCGCGGGTAATGCCAACATAACAGAGCCGCCGTTCTTCCTCGATCGCTGCCGGATCATCGAGAGAACGATAGCTCGGAAACAAGCCTTGCTCTAGCCCAACTAAGAACACAATCGGAAACTCTAACCCCTTTGATGAGTGCAATGTCATCAGCGAAACGGTTGTCGTTTCTTCTGGCGTGTTGTCTAAATCTGACGCGAGGGATGCACTCGCTAAGAAGCCAATCAAGCTCTTGTCGTCTTCATTTTCTTCCTCATATTGCAGCACCGCGTTGTAAAGTTCCTGCACGTTCTGAAAGCGATCTTCCGCCTCGTCTGTGCCTTGCGCTTTCAGGTCTTGCACGTACCCCGAATCTTCTAATACGCCTTGCACAATTTCATTTGCTGAGACAGCATCGAGCATCTCGCGGTACTTCTGAATGATATTTGCAAACGCTATAACTCCTTTAGCGGAGCGTCCAGCCAGGGTTTTAACCGAGGTTTCGTCGCTGATGATCTCCCAAAGCGGAATGCCCAACTCGATCGACGCTTTTTGCAGAGATTCAATGGTCGATTTGCCGACACCCCGACGAGGCGTATTGATCACGCGCAGCAGGCTAATCGTATCGGCAGGGTTTACGATCGCTCTTAAATACGCCAACACGTCTTTAATTTCTTTGCGATCGTAGAACCGCAAACCGCCAACAATCTTATAGGGCACACCCCAACGCACCAAAATGTCTTCAAACGCACGCGATTGAGCGTTTGTCCGGTAGAGAATCGCGAACTTACCCCAGTGCAAATCAGAATTATTTTGCTCTAGCTTTCGCATTCGCTGAACCACAAATTCAGCTTCATCAATCTCGTCTTGAGCGCGATAGCAGAACGCAGGTTCTCCCTGTCCGCGAGTGGGTTTGAGAATTTTGTCGATTCGCTCCGTGTTATTTTCGATCAGTTCGTTCGCAAGTTGAAGAATGTTCTCAGTGGAGCGATAATTCTCCTGGAGCTTCACCATCGTTCGGGTGTCGTCATCCGGCAACCCATCTCCAAAGTCGTGTTGAAATCCCATCAAGATGGTGAAATCTGCCATGCGGAACGAATAGATCGACTGGTCAGCATCGCCTACCACAAAGACGGAGCGGTAGTTCCAGTCATCGAATTTAGTTGCTGACTCTCCATTGGTGACCAACAGTTGAATCAGATCATATTGTGTGCGATTTGTGTCTTGATATTCATCTACTAGAATGTGGCGAAAGCGTTTGTGCCAATAGGCTCGAATCTGTTCATTCTGACGAAACAGAAGTACCGGAATTAGGATTAAATCGTCAAAATCTACAGCATTGTTTTCGGCTAATTTGTCTTGATACACGCTGTAGATATTGCTAATCACACGACCTCTAAAATTCGGCTGCTCTTTCTCATACTCTTGCGGAGAAAGTCCTTTGTTTTTAGCATTGCTAATCGCATACCGAACCGATCGCGGATCGAATTTCTTTTCGTCTAAATTTAGCTGATTGATAATAATATCTTTGACGAGGCTCTGAGCATCTGACTCGTCAAAAATGGAGAATGCCTTTGTCCATTTGCGCCCCCGCTCATCCTGAAATTTTTCGATATCAAAGCGCAAAATTCGGCAGCACAGCGCATGAAACGTGCCAATCCACAGATCTTTGGTAATGGTTTTGTAGATGTGCGATCGTAGCTTTGTCTGCACGTATCCCGGCAACGACTCTAGCGATTTACCATGCTCACGTATTGCCTCACGCTCGGCAAACAGCCGCTCGATCCGCTCTTTCATCTCCTTCGCGGCTTTGTTCGTAAACGTCACCGCTAAGATATTCTCCGGGTCAACCCGATGCTCTAGCACCAAATTGGCGATTCGATAGGTCAGTGCCCGCGTCTTACCTGATCCTGCTCCCGCAATCACCAGTAATGGCCCGCAAAAATGCTCCACCGCTTGTCGTTGTGAAGGGTTGAGATGGCTCAAGAAGTCAGTAGTCATGGCGAGGGCAAAAAGATGATTTTACTCCATGACCAGCCTATCGCATTCCCAGAATCGCGCGGTGAGAGAAGTGGTTGAGAAAGCCGAACGGAAGGAAAGCGTGAAGATGCGCGATTAGCTCAAGGGCAATGCTAGGAACCGTACGATCGCTTAAGAATGGCTTCTTAGGAACTCTGACTCGATTCCATTAACCGCAAAAAGCCAAATGTAGCCAGAAAGAAAAATGGAACAAAAAACCACTCTGGAGAACTGCGGTACACCCAAACCATCAAAGCCAGCCACAAGAGAAGACTAAGCAGTGCAAGTAACTCACGCATGGGAATACCTCACGAACTGTTATGGGAGTTCCTTACGTTCTTCAGTAAGCTCACCGAGAGGTCAGCTAGAAAACCTTAAAGACTTCATAAAAGGTTGATAAAAATTTCTTTTAAGATAGGTTAAGGACAAGGATGACTTGTTGAAACGCTGGTATTTCTCCCTACAACTCTTAAATTCTTCACATAACGTCATCTAGCGAGGGTATGTTTAAGCCGCAGGTGGGGAAAGCACACCCTTCTTTATCTTTCAGTCTTTATTCCCTTCGCTACAATGAGCAGTAAAGCTGAGCAATAAAGCGCCAGTCCAGTATTTAAAGAGGCATTTCGATGCAAGCACCGACCTTATTAATCTCTAAGGAATTACCGAGTCTTAAGTACACCTACGCCCCCGATCGCTTCGATGAAACATGGGAAGCTCCCCTTTCCATTCTGTTGGGGTTAGGACGGGCAGCAGGCGCAGATTTTATTGAATTCTTTTTAGAACGGGTGAACTACATTAGCTGCATGGCGGAAGATGATGCCATCACTAGCATTTCACCTCGGCTTTCCACCGGAGCAGGCGTACGTGTGTTTCGAGGCAAAGCAGACTGTTACGTCAGCACGAATGATTTATCGTTCAATGGGCTAAAAGCTGCCCTAGAGAAGGGTTTGTCAATCATGGGCTTGCATCTGCCCTTGCCCAATGCATTCATTCCTGAAATTCACCTTGAGCTGCTGCGCGACTACGCCACTAAGAAAGGAAAGGACGCTTGGCTAGGCAACTGTAGCTCCATGCGCGAAATGGGCGATGTGTTGCTCTCCGCGAATGGTGAACTAGCACAAAAGGCGGATCACGTCCAGTCGCGTCGGGCGGTCTATTTCCGAGATTGGCAAGAGGTCTTGGTCGCGTCGAGTGATGGCACGTTTGCGCGCGATATTCGCCTGACTCAATCGGTTGGCTACAGCTTACTCTGTGCAGACGGCACGAATCGGTCTTCGATCAGCAAGCGATCGGGCAGCACCAGCGATCCTGGTTTCTTGAGAACGTGGGACTACAAAGCAGACGCTGAAGATGTGTCGGAATCGGCGGCGAAGATGCTGTATGCCGATTATGTCGAGTCGGGCAGCTACCCGGTGATCATGGCCAACCAGTTTGGCGGCGTGATTTTCCACGAGGCGTGTGGTCACTTGCTGGAGACGACTCAAATCGAGCGCAAAACGACGCCGTTTGCTGACAAAAAAGGTCAGAAGATTGCTCATGAGAATTTGACGGCTTGGGATGAAGGCATTACCTCCGACGCTTTCGGAACGATCGACATGGACGATGAAGGAATGCCGGCTCAGCGCACGTTGCTGATCGAGAATGGCATTTTAAAGAATTTCATCAGCGATCGCGCTGGCTCAGCGCGCACCGGACACCCCAGAACGGGCAGCGGTCGTCGTCAAAGCTTCACCTTTGCCGCCGCTAGCCGGATGCGGAACACATACATTGCGCCAGGTGAGTACTCGATTGAGGATCTGTTTAACTCGGTCGAGAAAGGCATTTACTGCAAAAAGATGGGCGGCGGTAGCGTTGGACCTACCGGACAGTTTAACTTTGCGGTCGATGAAGCTTATCTGATCGAGAACGGCAAAATCACCAAGCCGCTCAAGGGAGCAACGCTCATCGGAGAAGCCACCGAAATCATGGACAAGATTTCCATGTGTTCTAACGATTTGGGTTTGGCAGCCGGATTTTGCGGTTCGGTGAGCGGCAGCATTTATGTCACCGTCGGTCAGCCTCACATCAAGGTTGATTCGATCACAGTGGGCGGTCGTTAATTTTCGCTCAGCTCATGACTCTAAAGGGATGCGTGCTGATGCGTCCCTAGCCATTTCTATAGCTCTACAACCTTTAAAAGATTTCTATGCCAACGATCAACGAAATTGCATCCTACGCCCAAACCGCCGCGCAGAAACTGGGCATTCAGAAATTTGACATTTACGGCTCCACGGTCGATGAAACTAGCGTGCAGGTCGATCAGGGCGAACCTCAACAAATGAAAGCCTCGAATCGATCGGGCATTACCGTTCGCGTCTGGAATGATGCTCATACGGTTGGCGTTACCTCGACCACCGACGTTGACCTAATCGGTTTGGAACTGGCGCTAAAAACGGCTCACGAGGCGAGTGAGTTCGGTGTCAAAGACAATGTGCCCGACTTTAGCCCAGAAGCAACTGCCGCGATCGCTCATGCCAATGCTGCTGATCGGTCTCCACAGGCAGAAGTATCACAACTGCTTCAAACTCTTGTTGGTGCAGAAAAGGAATTGTTAGACGCGCATCCTGCGATCGTTGGCGTTCCCTACAATGGATTGGCGCAGCGAGATATCGATCGCTTCTACCTCAACAGCGTTGGAGCCTTGCGGCATGAAGCCCATTCGTATGCATCGCTCTATCTCTACACCAAAACCGAAGAAGAAGGCAGAAAGCCGCGTAGCGCTGGGGCCTTTCGGGTCAGCACTGGATTAGCAAAGCTCGACATTAATGGCTGTCTCAAAGAAGCGGCTGAAAAAACAATTAGCCACCTCAACTATGAGAAGGTAAAAACCGGAAAGTATCGGGTTGTTTTCTCCCCAGAAGCCTTTTTGAGTTTGTTGGGGGCGTTCTCTAACTTGTACAACGCTCAAAGCATTCTCGATAACCAGAGTCTTTCGACGCCAGAATCGCTCAATACTCAAATCGCCTCTCCGTTGCTTTCGGTCTGCGATGATGCACTGCATCCCGATAATGTTGGAGCAGAAACGTTTGATGGAGAAGGTACGCCGACGCGCCGCGTACCTCTAATTACGAATGGGGTCTTGACGAGTCTTCTGCACAGCACTGGCACAGCAAAGCGAATGAAGACAGAACCGACTGGAAACGCCAATATGGGCGCGAAAGTGACGGTTAGCCCGAACTTCTTTCATGTGTTTCCGGGAGAAGCGGCTTCGGAGGAATATAGTCTGGGCACAGCAGACAATGTGATTTTGATTGACGATTTGAGCGCCCTTCATGCAGGTGTGCAGGCGTTGCAAGGCTCGTTTTCGTTGCCGTTTGATGGTTGGTTGGTTAAAGATGGCAAGCGCATCAGCATCGAGTCGGCAACGGTAGCGGGTGATATTCGCGAGGTGCTGAATTCGATTATTTACGTAGAGAAAGATCTGGAATTTACCGGATCTGGAGTTGCACCTAGAGTGTGGGTGAATGAACTATCGGTGACGGGTGAATAGAGATTGTTGGCAGCGAATGTAATGAATTAGCGGAAGGGTATTCGTTACCTCTGTTAGCCCATCCGCTGCCACATCGCCTAATCACTAAATTAATATCTGAATTAATGTCTGATCACTCAATCAATCCGCTCGGAGGCGTGATCTCGATGCGACGATCGCGCAGATTGACAACAGGAACGATCGCTTCGACAAACGGAATCAGGATCGATTTGCCCTGCGGAGATTTGACCTCTAGTAAATCGTGACCCGCAGTCAGGACATCAGTTACAGTTCCGACAAGGGCTTGATCGGCTTGGTGATATACCGGAAGCCCGATTAAATCTGACACGTGAAATTCGCCGTCTTCAAGCTGAGGGCGGTCGCGCTCTGGAACGTGGAGTGTACAGCCTCGCAACGCTTCTGCTGCACTGCGATCGCGCACTCCTTCTAACTGCAAAACATACAGTCCTTTTCCATCCAAATAGCGGCCCCCAATCAACTGAATTGGTTCTGGCTCTGGCTGATTCGGACGCAACAACCACCGCTCTCCCGGCACTTCAAAGCGCTCTGGAAAATCTGAGTTTGGGTAAACGCGCACCTCTCCCCCAATTCCGTGAGCCGCCACGATTTTGCCAATTTCTAAGAACTCAGACGCCATAATTTGAGCATAAGCAAACCCTGATCACTCTATCACAGGAGCGTGGAAGCCGGTTGAGTCACAACTGGCTCCCACTGCAAATTCTCTTACTCTTGCGGATCGAATCGATAGCGCACTTTCATTCCCGTGTTGTACTCGGCTGGCGTTTGGGGAAACACATTTGAGGGATTCGCCCTCAAATCAAGACCACCGCCGCCAATTTCTAAACTGCCGAGCGGGCCTCTGTACTGAGGAGACTGTCCAATTCCGGGTAAGCTAAAGCTGGCAGGGGATGGCAGGGAAGTATCTCTTAGCGATCGCGTCTGTAACCCAGATAATGAAGCGGCATCTCCAAACCCTTCCACTGGAGGCGTAACGGGTTGCCTTTGGATTCTGCTTTGTGAAGGTCGAATTGGTAAAGATCGAAGCGGTTCATTTGGCGTTACGCTCTGCTCAACTTGGGGAGATTGAGCAACGGCAGGACGAATGCTCGCTAACATTAGGATGGTTAATACAGCAACGGCTTTATTCATGGGGTGGCTCCAGCTAGGTTGGCTGAACGTTACTCATAATGTTAACCAGAATGCCCTGATGGAACAACAGGATCGCCATAAATAAGAAAATTTAGACATGCAGGGAACAACACTCCGGTTCGATGCGATCTACACAATAAGTTGTTAGCGTGAGCAACGCTGCGGCAATGATATTGTTTGTGGTAACGAACAAAAATGGATTGTGATCCGCGATCGCTAGAGCTTCGTGAAACGAATCGCATTTAAAGTATGTATTCTAGAGGTTGTTCAGAATGCCTTAAATTTGGCAACGGAGCGAATATCATTCGCAGCCATCAGCGCTTTGTTTGCGGCACTGCTGTTCGCTTAAGATGGAACTATTGAGATCCTTCAAAGGGATTACTTTGAAGTGATAGAACCGTTCTCCTTGACTGGGTTCCTTGAATTCTAAAGTGGTATAACCAAAACGCTTGCCTTGAAAGAATCGTAGGTCTACATGATTGAACTCAACTCGCGCCACATATTTCGATTGTTGGAAGTCGTTAGCAACGTTAGCAAGTGGTTGAGCGTAAACGCTTTGAATGAGGTTTAATCCTTCCGTATTCGTTCTCGTAAAGGCCGCATTTGCTCTATTGCTTTGAGTTCGATAAGCGATCGCTTCCTGTCCAACTATTGCGTCTGTTCGATCTGTGGGATTCATGGCAAACACAATACTGCCACCTTTTACTTTTGCTTCACTGGTGTAGAACGGCAATCCGCTCAACTCTCCAATGTCACGCTGGAACGGAGATAAGAAGGAATGCTTTCGCGCCCACTGCAATACGGTCTGAATCTTCTGCCCAGGAAGGGCTTGAGCAGATGAAGCGGTGCCTAAGAAAGCTAGAGTGAGTCCGATAACAGAAATGACACTGCGGCGAATCATAGTTAGAAATGGTAGCGATGACATCTAGTAACACATAAAAGTGATAGAAAAATAAACCGTGAAATTCCTGAACGAATTATTGATTCACTAAATTGATTCACTAACGCAATACTCGAACTTGTTCAGCAAGATTACAGCAGGTGCAATCCGCGCCACCATGTACGTTGAACGAGAGAACAAGAGAAACGGGCTGATTAACAGATGTGTTAAGAATTCTTTTTTGATCTGCTGGCGTAATGTAAACTTTGTTCTCTTGCATCATGTCTCCTACAATTCTTCCACGATCTAAACAGCCTAAATTAAAGTCATAAACTCCATTGCTAACCGAGTTAACGCTGTTTCCACTATCAACTCCTTTTTTGATCGCCGTTCTGAAGCCTTTGTCATAGAATTTATTGATGCGAAAGTAGGCAACATTGACGTTCTGCCCAAAAATCTCTTCTTGTCGTGTGATCAAATATCCACACACAACAGTGTCAAACTGATCATTGCCAAAGATGCCATAGCGATTTGTTTTCTTCAAATCGCTGGGCGGAGTGACTTTACATGTTTCCGGTTGAGCGGTTCTCGGTGCGTCTTGAGCGGTTCTTACATTGGTTCTCACATTGCGCTCTGCGCTGATGGCAGGCTGATCGGTTCCTACGGAATTGTGCGCTGCACTAATCGGAACAACCGCTAGATTCAACAACAGTGCAGCACTCAGTCCCTTTAACACTTGAGCTAACCGTGCAACCATATCCGTTTCCTCACTCTTCGCCTATCTAGAGCTACACCTTGCCATTTCGATCTTCCGCAAGGTTCCATCAGGATTTGAAATCGTTTGTGAGACACTTTAAGCAAGTGCGATCGGGGAATTGAAATGCTGCTGTTGTCTCTACCTAAACGACTACGTTTCGCCAAATACCTGATTCGTGTAAGCCTAGCCGTCATACTCGTGGTCGGGCTTACTCAGCCTTTGTTCCAAACCCCAGCCGTTGCGATGCAAAACCAGCAATCAATAACTCCGCAATCAGCATTAGAACGTCTTGCTACCGCCGATGCTATTGCTTCAGAATGGTTTGCGCCCAGTTTTCTAGCGCAAGTTTCGGTACAACAAGTTCAAAGTATTTTAATTAGTTTGACAACTGAACTCGGAAAGTATCAGCGCGTCGAGCCAAGCGGCAACGACTATCAACTGGTTTACGAGAAAGGAGTTGTTCCAGCTAAAATTGTCCTCGATCCGAAAGGACAAATTGTAGGATTACGATTTCTACCTGTTCAGGCGCAGTTTAAGAGTTTAGACGACGCGATCGCGCAATTCAAACAGCTACCCGGTAAAGTTAGTCTGTTGATTGTAGAAGACAACGTTAAAAAAGTTGGGTTAAATGAAACCACACCCTTGGCAGTAGGATCAGCATTTAAGCTAGCAGTACTGGCAGCACTAAAGACTCAAATTGAATCGGGGCAGCATCGCTGGGATGAAGTAATTGCCTTGCAAGAGCGTCAGAAGAGTTTGCCTTCAGGATTCTTACAATCTTGGGCAGATGGTTCTTTGCTCACGGTGCAATCGCTGGCCGCCTTGATGATTTCCCAAAGCGATAACACTGCGACCGATCACCTAATTCATTTGGTCAGACGAGCCGCGATCGAGCCGTTGACGCCGCGCAATCAACCATTTTTGACCACGCGCGAGTTCTTTACTCTAAAAGCTCAAGCAAATCGCGAGTTGCTGCAACGCTATCGATCCGCTAATCGATCCGCTCGTCGTGCCTTGTTAGCCGAAATTGCTCAACGACCTCTACCAGGTGTAGAAGAATTTGTTGCTGATCCGGTTGCCCTTGATATCGAATGGTTTTTCACACCCGCAGAACTGTGTTCTCTCATGAATCGGGTGAAAGATTTGCCGCTCATGAGCATCAATCCAGGCATTTCCAATTCGCAGGCATGGGCGCGAGTAGCGTTCAAAGGCGGCTCGGAGTCAGGCGTGATCAATCTCACAACAGCGCTGCAAGCTAAGAATGGAAAGCAGTATTGCGTGGTTGCAACTTGGAATCACGATCAGGCGTTAGACGAAGCCCGCTTTGTCTCGCTTTATGAAAGTACGATCGCGTTGCTGAAATGACGCAGAACCTCCCTAATCAATAGTTCGCGTGTATTATGAGAAATATACCCTTCAGGCTCGACCAGAGCGGCTTACGATATTCCTCATGCTAGATTTGCGCGGCAAAACAATTTTAGGCATTGATCCCGCGATCGCAACGATTGGTTACGGGGCAATTCACGATGAAAAAGCGCTCGACTATGGGGTGATCGTCACGCCTGCAAAAGCGCCGATTTACGATCGACTCAAACAGATTTACGATGACATTCGCGAACTCTGCCAACTCCTAAAGCCCGATGTTGTCGCTTTAGAAATGCCGTTTTTTACACGAGAAAATACAAACGCCAACAAAGTGCTGCGAGCGCTAGGCGTGATTGAGTTGGCGCTCGGAGAATGTGGACTCGATGAGCCGATTTTTTTGCATCAATCTCAAGTCAAAGCGGCAGTCGCAAAATACGGAGCCGCAAAATCTGAAATTCAACAATCGGTGATGCTGATTTTTGGATTGGCAGAGATTCCTAAACCTGATGATGCCTCTGATGCTCTAGCGATCGCATATGCGGCTCAAACAGGCGCTCGCGCTAACGTGAAATAGAAGCTACTCGCGTTGCAAACTGTGGATCTGCTGCACAAACGCCTCATGTTCGGGTGACGCTAACCCCTGCTGCAACGTTGCGATCACCGACGGCATATCTCCCGCTAACAATGCGTCTGCCGCTAACCACAGTCCTGGAAACACTCGGCTGCGAATGATTCCAGTCTCATCGGGTGTCAATGCCACGTATTCGTCGTCCTGTAAGACAAACCAATCCAGCTTGTTCTCAAACATCTGCCACACAATGTATTCCTGCACTCCATTGCGGCGATAGGCTTTCTTCTTGTCACCCAAATCATAGGCTGCGCTACTCGCTGCCACTTCTGCAATCAGTTCAGGTGCGCCCTCAATGTAGTCATCGTCTGAAATGTGTACTTGCCCACCCACAGACGAATCGAGAAATAAAGCAACATCGGGTTGCGGTTCGTTGTCAAGATCGAGACGTACAGTTGAATTATCAGCCAACTCCACATTCGGCGTTGCAACTTTGTAGTTTCCTAACCAGATGATCAAATCTCCATGGGGTTTACCATGACTTCTAAAGCGCAGTGCAGCAGCCACGTAGACAACTCCTTCAATGAGTTCTGCTTTTTGAATGTGTTTTGCGGCGGCATAGCGACGCTCAAATTCTCGACGGGAGACGCGATCGCCACTTTCTAGCGGTGCGACTCGTGTGGAGTGAGGCGAGTCGGCTTGAGCGTTGGTTTGAGCTTGAGCGTTGGTTTGAGACGCATTCGTTACCATAGAGTCCATCAACTGTGCAGGCTGCAAAGAATTCGTTGGTCTTATTGTAAACGAACCGGATTTGTCGGTATTGCTATTTGACGATCGAGAAGCCTTTGCCCACGATCGCGATTAGTCGTTGATAAAACCCCTGTTAATAAAACTCCTGTTGATAAAATCCCTATGGTCACACCATTTCTACCTGCATCTGTGAAGGCGTTAACTGAGCCTGAATCGCTTCATGCCGTTCAGTCCATTCGACGCTGCGCTGTGACTACTCCTCTATCCCCAATTCCGATTCAGACGGCATACGTTAAGCAAGGGCAAGGCGAGGCTCCGATTCTGCTGCTGCATGGCTTTGATAGCTCGCTGTTAGAGTTTCGCTATCTTCTGCCGCGATTGGCAACCCAAGCAGAAACTTGGAGTGTTGATTTACTCGGATTTGGCTTTACCGATCGTCCTTCAGGTATTACGTTTAGTCCGCGCACGATCCAATCTCATCTTTACGAATTTTGGAAAACCATGATTGGGCGTCCGGTGGTGTTAGTGGGGGCATCGATGGGAGGAGCCGCCGCGATCGCGTTTGCTCTTGCCTATCCGTTGCTCGTTGAGCGACTGGTGTTGATCGATAGTTTGGGATACACCGTTGCTCCGCCGTTTGTCAAATTCTTGTTTCCACCGCTCGATTATTGGGCAGTAGAATATCTGCGTCAGCGTAAACTGAAGGCGCTAGAGCTGAGCATGGCGCTGAGGTCAGAGGCTAAAATAATTGATTTGATTCGGTGTTCGTTGCTGCATACAGAAATGGTGGGATGGCATGAGGCGACAATCTCATTTACGAAAAGTGGTGGATACGATTTCTTAGCCGATCAGATTTGTAAGATTCGTCAGCCCACGCTGATTCTGTGGGGCGAGTCAGATGATGTGTTGGGAACCGCTGATGCTCTGAGATTTCGTCAAGATATTCCCGATAGTCAGCTAGCTTGGATTCAAGATTGCAAGCATGTTCCTCACATTGAGCAGCCCGAAGTGACGGCGCAACATATTTTGTCGTTTGAGCGGATTTAACCGATCGCTGCTAATCTTAAACTCTTTCTACGATCGCGATTAAAGAAAGTTGTGTGCTTTCCCCTTAGTGGTGCAGAAAAGGCTTGAAAGGCTTGTTCTGGGGAGAGTCTCAAATGAGACAAGGAGTACCTGAAAGGGGCATTTCATGAGACGCTTAAGTTCCCCAACTATCAGCAAACCTCATGAAAACACCCCTCTTGTATCGTCAACTGCAAGACCAACTGCGTCAATGGGTACGCCCTGTTGACCAACGACACCTGCAAGTCTTCTCTGAAATCCTGGCAGCAATTTTGCAATCGGGGAGCGGAGTATTGGGAAAATGGATACCCTATCTAGGTCATCGCAACTGCCAAGCCCGTGCTCACTTGGAACGCTTGAGTTATTTTCTCCATAATCAACAGATTAACGCCGAGCGGTTTTATGAACCCATGCTACACCATGTTTTGACAGCGTTTGCTGGAGAAACGGTGTTGCTAACCCTCGATACGAGTATGCTATGGGATCAATTTTGTTTGATTGAAGTGTGCTTGGTATGGGGCGGGCGTTCCTTTACCCTGGCTCAAACCGTGCTCGAGCATGGCAGCGCCATGGTGGGCTTTGAGCAATATCAGCCCGTGTTAGAGCGTGCCAAGCGCATCCTACCCGAGCAAGTCCAGGTGACCTTACTGGCAGACCGGGGCTTTGAGCATAGCCACTTGATTCACTGGTTAACTCAACAGCAATGGTCATGGGCGATTCGGGTGAAATCGAACTTGCAGGTGCGATTGACCAATGGCTGTACGCAATCGGTGGAGCAGCTCATCCCATCCCAACAGCAGGCGTATCTCTTCAAGAATGTACACGTGTTGGATGGCATCGCTTGTCACCTCGCTACCGCTCGGGTGCCTACGAGCAAAGACCCCTGGGTGGTGTTGTCTAACCAACCTCCTTGCTTGCAAACCTTTGCCCTCTATGACAAACGGTTTGGCGGCATTGAGCCTCACTTTAAGGATTACAAGTCCGCTGTCTTTAACGTGTTGCAATCGGGCTTACGAACACCCCAGGCACTGACCTGTCTTTTCATGGTGCTTGATTGTGCGGTTCTGATTGCCCTCATACTCGGCATGATGCTAGTGCAAGGGGGAGAGCGTTCTCGTTTGGACTGGCATGGAGAGAGGGGCTTAAGTTTTCTGCAACTGGGTTTACGCGAACTGGCGCGACTCTGTTACCAACGATTGCCTCTGCCCAACCTGGTGGCATTGCCCAAATACAACCCACCTCCAGCCTGCGCTTCTCGGTGTAAACGGGAGATGTTGGATTGCCGAATTGAGTTTTCCAAGGTGGTGACATTCTCATAATGAGACTGTCTGAGTTTTCTGCACCACTAAGGTGCTTTCCCTATGTTATTCCATGCCTTTAGACGCTCCAAAGCGGTTTCAACCCCTGTCAGTCCAACGGCTTGGAAAGTCGCTTGGGGACATTGCTCTTCCGATGAAACCGTCGTGTGGCGTGATGAGCGGTTTGCGATCGTGGCTGTGACCGATGCATCTTCTGTTGCCTCGATTCCGTTTGCGTTGAGTCCTACGGAGCGGTTTGTGGTCGTGGGTGATGTGTGGCTGACGGGAACAGATGCGCTGTGGCAAACGGTAGAATTGCCGCCGCAACAAGACGATTTGCGGCTGATTGCCTCTCTGTGGGAACGGTTTGAGACAGACACGCTGAAATTATTAATCGGCATGTTTGCGATCGTTGTTTGGGATCGAGAGCGACAAGAACTGTGGCTAGGGCGCGATCGCACGGGGAGCCGAACGCTGTACTACACCCAGACAAAGGGGACTCGATGGGTGTCGCCTCAACTGCGATCGCTAACCCCTCATCGCTCAAATGACATTGATGCGATCGCGTTACGCGATTATCTTTGCTGCGCGTTTGTGCCGGGAGAACGGACGCTATGGCAACAGGTCAAAGAAGTGAGACCGGGAACGGTACTGCGATTGCCAGATGAAAAGATATATCGCTATTGGCAACTGCAAGAACAAATCATTGACGCATCATTAGCATGGCATAGCGATCATCTCCGCGTATTGCTTGAGCAAGTCGTGCAAGACTATTTGCCAAAAGAGCCTGTAGGAGTGTTTCTGTCAGGGGGCTTAGATTCTAGTTGCATCACGGCACTGGCAGCAAAGCATACGAAATCGGTTCATACGTATTCGATTCATTTTGGCGAAGCATGTCCAAACGAATTAGCGTTTTCGAGCCTAGTTGCAGAGCATTATGGAACGCAGCATCACATTCTAGAAATTACATTCAAGGAAATATGGACGCGATTGCCAGAAGTTATGGCGTATTTGGATGATCCAATTGGCGATCCGCTCACCGTGCCAAATTTTCTGTTGGGAACTTTAGCACGCCAGTCGGTAGACGTAATTTTAAACGGTGAAGGCGGCGATCCTTGCTTTGGCGGTCCTAAAAACCAGCCGATGTTGATGAATCGGTTGTATGGCTCGGTAGCGGGTCAGGATGCCTTGCAAACGTATTTGATGGCGTATCAAAAGTGTTCATCCGATTTGCCGCAGTTGCTAAAGTCCGAGTGGGCATCTGTGCTGACAGAACCGTGGATCTTTTCGGAAGAACTGGAGTCGGATGCAAATTACTTAAATCGATTGATGGCATTGAACATCAAATTTAAGGGAGCCGACCAGATTTTGACGAAGGTGAATAATCTAACGGGAGCCGTTGGACTACAAGGGCGATCGCCGCTGTTTGATCAGCGCATTGTTGATCTGAGTATGCAGATTCCTCCCCACTATAAGCTGTCTGGAGTCGAAGAAAAAGCGGTGCTGAAACAGGCGGTTGCCGATTTACTACCGGCTGCAATTCTAAAGCGTCCGAAGAGTGGCATGATGGTTCCGGTGCAACTGGGATTTCGGAAGTATTGGAATCGGCAGGCAAGAGCGCTGTTGCTCGGTAAGAATGCCGCGATCGCGCCCTATCTCAATCAAGCGCTCATTCGTCAATGGCTTGATTATGAAGGCGATGTTTGGGGACGGTATGGCGTGAAGCTGTGGCTATTGGTAAGTCTAGAACTGTGGCTGCAAGCGCACGGGAGCCGTTAACCAAAACTATCGGTGTAGGCATAGCCGCGATCGCCAATCAACAGAAATCCGTCACTTTCACCGGAGCCTAATTCTTGTGTGCCTGCGATGCCGCGATTTAGCACCTGGATCAAACGCTGGGGGCTAAATGACTCTAGTTCGACAAAATTTCCCGCTTCTAGCCACTGTAAATCTGCTGTCGATAAGCTGTTGCGAACCTCATCTGAAAGTTGTTTGGCGGCTTGCGCTGATTCTGCCGAGGACTGAATGAACATGCCCTGCGCCGCCCTGATTTGCCTGGGAAGCAATCCGACATCGATCATCAGGACATTGCTATTTTGAAACCAACGCTCGCTGTTGCTCAACCGATGAATTAAACCAACTCCGCGTGGGCTGCAATCGTGAAAGACATAGACCTTCAGGTCGGGGTTGCGTCGCAGCATTTGCATTGTGGTGTCGAAAATGCTTTGCGGATAGCCCGTGATGCTAAGAATCGCGCAGTTGTTCTCGAAATGAAAGTTGTTGGCGATTAGGAGTTGAGCGATCGCGGCGGTGTCACACACGACCAAGCGATCAAAACTATAGGTGCTGATTTCTGGACTAATCGTTATGGGTGTCGCCTGTTCATTTGGAGGAGGCAGCAGTTGAGCAATCGAGCCATTGATGTCTTGCCAGCGCATTAACCATTCCGCTAGATCGCTTTGTCCAATCAAGAATTCCTGAGAAAACTCGCTTTGACGGTTCTGTAAGCGACCTAAATAGATCGTCATCATGCCCAACACAATGCTAAAAGCGCAAAATAGAAACGATTCGATTGTAATGCTAATGATGATTCCGGCAACCAGGATGATCACACCAACGACAATCAAACTTTCTGCACTAGCTCGACGCTGCTTCGCCGTTGCTCGAACCGCTCGACTAGATCGATACAGCAAATAAACGTATAGCGTGCTAACTACGATCGCAACCCAAGGAATTAAACTGAAATTCAAACTATCAGATAGAAAACCACCAATCAGCAACGAGAAGAAGCCCGTTACAAAGAAGTAAAGAAAAATCAAACCTGCTTTTGACATGGAAGCTTTGGATCGCAGTCGTCGATCTAGAAAGTAGAGGAGTTGCTTTGGTGTATAGAACAGACTGTTGTTTGCCGATAGATCTGCGATCGCTTTAGCAAACATTGGGTCAGTGACTTTAACGGCTGGCATCTGAGTCGGCTCAAACGCAAACCGATGCTGGCAGTTTTTACACGATCCTAGATGTTCGGTTCGATCTTTTAACGTGTTATCGGTTCCACACTGGATACATTTCATATTTCATGTCTATCTTGATGATGAAAACACTTGATGATCTACCAAAACACTATACGCTTCACGTCGACGAATTAATCGATGCGCCTCTTGCTCTAACAACACTTCAGCCGGTCGGGGGCGATGCAAAAAGTGCGATGACATCGCATATCCGTAAGCACCAACATCTAGAATGGCGATGACATCGCCCGCCCGGAGCGCAGGCAGCGCACAGCTTTTGCTGAGATAGTCGCGAGAATACGTCGTGTTGCCGCAAACCTGAGTTGGGTGAAGCACCGTATCCGATCGCCAAGCGGCAATTTCGCGATAGCCACCGTGAACCGAGGGAACCGACAGATTGGCCACCGTCGTGTCAACGCCCACGATCTGCATGTTGCCTTGCCACTTGACGGAAACAACAGTGGTGAGCAGCGTGCCGCACTGTGCGATCGCAGCGCGTCCAGGTTCAATCACTAGCTCAATCGATCGTTCACAGTGCTGGAGCCGTCGATCTAACTCTGTTCCAAACCCATGCCAATCAAACGCCACCCCTCCGCGATGTCGATACGGATAGCCAAACCCGCCGCCAAAGTCGAGATATCGCCAATCAGGTAAACCTTGGGCGGCAGCAATCACCGTATCCATCGCGCTTACAAAAGCGTCAGTCGCGTTTGTGCCTGTGCCTCGATAGAAGTGAAGCCCACTTAGGGCTAACCCTGCTGCGTCGGTAATGGCGATCGCATGAGTAAAGTCGTTAGGATGAACGCCGATGCGACTGTCTCCCGTCAGTTCGGGGAGATTTAGACGGAGACCCAGACGGGGACTAAAGCCGAGATGTAGGGATTGATGGACAGCGCAGAAGAGACGAAGCTGATCGAGGCTGTCGAGATTGTAAGTGGTGATGCCCCAATTGAGCGCTTGTTCAATTTCACATCGATCGAGGTTGCTGCCACTGTAGACAATCTGAGTCGGCTCGAAGCCTGCGTGCAGCCCTAAGTAAATGTCTCCGGGGGTGTTGGCGTGGAGTCCCCAACCGTTTTGACGAAAGATATTGAGTAGTGACAGGTTGCCATTGGTAACACTGGCAAAGCGAAACTGAGTGTGAGGATAGGGAATCGATTGGGTGATGTGCTGAATTGTTTCGTGTAAGCGATCGCGCTGGTACACATACAACGGTGAACCGTAAGTTTCGAGCAAGGTTTGAGCCAGTTCTAAACGAAATGGAGTCTTAATCGAGACTGGCCGCGACGAGAAATCGATTGCTTTTACCATGCTCATTCCTTCCATTTCTGACGATATTTCCAGACCCACGGCGGCAACCAAAACGGATGATTCCACGACAATCGATGAGCGGAGCGATCGCATGGTTGATGTAAAGCGTTCGCCATCCACATCTCCCACATGATCAACATCCACAGCACTTCACCCATACGACGACCCGCGATCGCCGCGCCCAATTTGCCCTCCACAACATGAGCGGCGAGATCAGGTTGCCATAGCTGCTCTGCGCGGAGACGATTTGGGTTTAGCCAATCGCCCAGATCATGCCACCATTCATTGAAACACCAAGCGGTTAAAGGCACACCCATGCCTCGCTTTTGTCGCCATACTACTTCTGGCGGTAGCCAGCCTTCTACAGCGCGTTTGAGAATGTACTTCTCACAGGAGCCGTGTAAGCAAAGCGCTCCAGACAGCCCAAATGTCCATTGCGCGAGCGGCATATCGCAAAAGAGCGATCGCACCTTCAAGCCGTGCGCCCACCCTAGAGCTGTCGCACGAGGATGAATGTTCTGTGCCCCTTTCAACATCAGCGAAGCGCGGCGCAATCGAGATAGGAGCGAAGTGGTAAATGCCGGATCGATCGCGTCTTGCAGCCAATCTTGCGCCTGTAAGTCTTTGACCCGAGCATACGCCATTGGATCGTACACCAGAGCTTCGTATCCCCACAGCCGATGGAAGGTATGGAGATACTGATGGGTAAACGATTCTTCCTCAGTTGGATGATGGGTTTGATAAACGCTTGCGGCAATGACCGGTTTGTTTGTCCAGCCTGCAAATAGCTGATCGCCGCCCTCGCCATTGAAGATCACGCGCGTATCTCGACTTGCCGCTTCTGACAAAAGAAAAAGCGGAACCGTCACTCCATCTCCAAAGGGTAAATCTAGAGCCTGTACGGTTGAAATTAGAGCGTTGCGAATCCGTTGTGGGCTTGCATCCACTTTCACCAAAGGAATGTTGAGCGACCGCGCGACTTGCTCGGCGTAAAGATACTCTGAAGCGCCTGCCCCGCCAAAGTCCAAACTGTAAGCCCGTACCTTGACTCCCGCTTGCACAAGCAATGCCGCCACAATCGATGAATCTAATCCTCCCGATAGCAACACACCAACAGGTTCATCTCCTAGATCGCTTGTCTCGCGATCGATCGCGTCTTTCAGCAACGTTTGCAGTTGCGCGATCGCATCGGATTCATCCACCAATAGCGTGTCTGCTTCTCGCCACTCAAACGATCGGCTGGACTGAGGCGATGAAATGCACATCGTTTGCTCATCTCTCGTCCAACTCATCTCTGTACCCGCCGCAATTGCTCCTATTCCCTGAACGGGAGTGAGTGGTGTTGGCACATACGAAAAGCAGCTATAGCCATACAGCGCCTCAATGCTGATCGATCGCTCTTGCAGCAGTGGCAACAGCACCTGCGATCGTGAGGCAAACCAAATGACTTGTTCCACTTGCGTCCAATACAATGGCACTCGCCCAAACGCATCTCGCCCTAAGATCAACCGCTCTTCTGCAACGGTTGCCCAAGCATCCGCCTGTTCACGATCGGTAAAAAACCGAGACGCAGACAGCCTAACGTCCAGTAGTGCAACGTCTAATATAGGTGGACACGTTGCATCTAGGAGAGCCGACAAAACCTCCAGCGTTGAATCATCTCCATATCCCCAACAGCCAACAATTTGCGGCGGCTCGGCACTACGAAGAAGTTGGGCAACCTTATCCATGAAGACTGACGAAGTTTGATTACCTATTTAACTACATAGAGGTAATGGAAATACGGAAGTACTTGAGTCGTCGCCTAGCGAAGGTTTTCAGCAGATCAGATTCTAAGTGGTCGATTAGTTCGTTCTTGCATAAGTAGCTAAAACCCTCATCCTCTGGGCACTTATGCTCCTTGAACTAACGATGAATAATCCTTGCGATCGCTGAATGCGTTTTCAATGCAGCACAAATAGCATGAAAATCATTTGACTGTTTTCGATTCAGAAGGATGGCATCCCTACTCACTCGATAGCTACCTAGAATGAGTAGATCTCAGCTACTTTAGACGATATAAAACGGCTTCTCGATCGGGGTTTTGTCCCAAGACCTGAATAAAGGGAGCGCCAGGTTTCTTCAACCATTCAGTTTCCTCTGCTTGCATCGTTTTCAGTTTAGGACCAACTGAAAGAATGTCGATTTTTTTCTGCTTGAGAATGGTCAACCACTGGTCATAGCTGATTTCTTCGGGCGTAACAGACACAGCTTGTTTATCCCAGTGTTTTCCATAGAAAATGTAGCCAGCATAAGTCGAGGTGTAGCCGATCATTTCGTCTGGCTTTATTGTTTCAATATAATTAGCAGCTTCTCCATACGTTTTGACTCGGTTTATTTCTCTAAGTTCATGGGTCGATAAACTAAAGCTAACTAAAAAAACTAGAACTGCGATCGCGGTAAAGATGCGAGATTTTAGAAAATTGTTTGCAAAGCGATAAAATTTACTGACTTTAAAGAATTTTATTAACAGTAGATTTGCAATGAGTAAAACTACAATTTGGAGGTTAAACAGGCTAACAGTTGAGGCGATAACGCTAATTGCTAAGATTTGCTCGTATTTAAAGCCTTTTGGCTTTAAATGAGGAGATATGCTACTTGCACTAACGGCAGCTAGGATTCCTAAAGTACTCAAACAAGGAAATGCATATCGAAGCCCTTGACCTATCCAAACTGTAATTTGTCCGTTTGCTCCTCCATTATCAGCACTGTAAGGGGTTGTCCAGTATAGAAATCCTGTGACAAGCAGTAAAAGGAACAGCCCAGCAAAGACTCTAATCTTTGCTTTTTCTTGTATTCTAGAACGCAGAAACAGCCATAAAAATAGAATGATTTGGAGAGCTAAAAATAGGAATGAAAGACCCAATTTCGCTCTGATTTGTCCTCCTAGAGTCTTCCAATTTGCAAGATTGGTAACATTGAAAAGATTTGCTAAAGTTGTTTCGCGCACCTTATCAATTTTCACATTTCCAGGAGATAGAGTGGCGCTGCCAACCTTTACTTCGATGTATCCTAGAGGATTTCCAAGCTCTAAGTAGTTTCTCAGATACCAGAAGCCGCCCAAACACAGTAAGCATATCGCGCTGAGCGAAACTAATACAATCGAACTTTTAGGCAATCGATTAGCTAGATTTAAGCGCCTTTCTTTAATAAAGGATTGCGCGAGTAGAAATGCCAGAATCGAAAGAAGAACGCTACTATAGATGAGTCCTGATGTTTTGATTCCAGTTAACATTCCCACAGCGATCGCTAACAGTGCTAAATAAGAAATCTGCCGTTTCTTAATATATAAAATTGCAAAGTAAAAACCGGCAATAAAGAATGAAGCAAGCGGAAGATCAATGTGAATTGTATTCACGTTTTCGATCAGAATTGGTAGTGTCAGAACCAATGACGTTGATGTTAAACTGCTAACTCTTGTTGCACCAAACTTAGTACTGATTAGATAAATAGAAAGTCCTAAAATTAGCCATGCAACAAGATTTGGGAAAGTTATTAAGAAATCTTCTTTGAATGGTATAAAAAATATCGCACAAAGCACTTCCTATGTGTAGGGATATCGACCAACTTGATTAAACTTGAATTCTTCTAAATAAGCAAACGAGTGATTTTGATACCACTGCACCATTGTGGGTAAATGATAGGCTAGAGAATCGTAACTATCAATAGGTTGAACTGCTGATTCAAATCCTAAAAAAAACAACGACTGAAGCAATAGCAGCGAGAATTATGATTTCAAATTTATTTAGTTCTTTACAGCCTTTTCCAGCCTAATGAGGTACAAGCTAGAGTAATGTAAAGTGCCATC